>JAIROD010000477.1 GCA_031257725.1 Planctomycetaceae bacterium
ATGCCGCTTTTGGACAACCCCTAAAGGGGTTGAGATGGTTGTTTGTCCGTTACCGCCGGTTGAAACCGGCGGTTATTCACGTTGAACCCCTAAAGGGGTTGTTGCTTATAATAAATCAACTAATAAATCAACCGCAAAATGTAAAACCTCCAATTTAGTGAATAGATACAAAAAAATATTCCACTGATATATTACGAAATTCCCTCTTTTTAAGATTCTGCACGTTAATCCGCTAAACCAATTTTCAATCTGGTTTAGCCAAGAACAATGTTTTGGAGTATAAATGAATCGGATCCGATGTCTTTTGTCTTCGAGGAATTTTTTTCGGCTTTCCTTGTTTTTCAAGACTCCCTCCTTTCCTTTTTCCCCCAGTGTCCACCCCTGGGTGCTTTAAACTTTAATAACTATTCGGTAGCGGTGAATAGCGCGGTTTTCTGTCCCGTTAGGGACAACATCTTGGTAGAAAACAATGTTAATTAACAAAATTCGTCCCGTTAGGGACGAAATGTTGGTGAAATCAGGAATCAATCAATAAATCTTACCAACATTGCGTCCCTAACGGGACGCGAATCATGGGGCAATACCGTTTTCTACCAACATTGCGTCCCTAAAACAGTCAAATTATTTATCGACAAGTCCATAGTTAACGGCGTGGGCATGCCCCGCGTTGTTAGACTTAACCCCCAAACACGGGATACCCCCCGTTGTTGCTTCTATTATCAGGATGTTGTACAATGAGCCTCATGTTTTAATGATCGGTATTGGGCAGGCGATGAAACAATCACAAAAATTGATTCCGTATCAACCACTGGCACCACTTTTTGCGGCAGCGGTTTTGGGTATCCTTTTTGACCGGTTGTCGGGGTTGTCCGGCAATATTTGGCTTTTTCTTTTTTTACTAGCCTTTTTGGGTTGGTTTCCTGCGTTTCTTCGGAAACATTCTTTGAGGTCAACATGTTGGTTTCTTGCTCTTTGTTGTTCCTTTTTTGGTTTCCGTCATCATGTCTATTGGAGTCATTTTGCGGCAAACGATCTTGGCTATTACGCACAACAAATTGGTCATCCGGCGGCGTTGGAAGGTTCTGTCGGTGAAATGCCGCGTTATTTTCCGAAACCGCCCGCTGATGTTGGTAGAATTTTTGAAAGTTCGGAACGGACATTGTTCACACTTCATGCCAAACGGTTGCGTGATAAAACGGATTGGTTACCGGTGAGCGGTAATGTCCTGGTGATTGTTGAGGGCGATTGGCGTGAACTTCGTCTCGGCGATACGATTCAACTTTTCGGTACATTATCAAAACCGCTGCCTCCGCAAAATCCCGACGATTACGATTATGCCGGAATATTGCGCGGTCGCCGGATTTTGTGTATCGTCCATGTTTCATCGCGGAACGCAATTTCCATATTGAAAAACGGAAATCATGGTCTTGTCCGGTTGCTGGAAACTGTTCGGCGAACCTGTCAGGCAAACTTGCAACGCCGGATGAGTTCCGACGTTTCTCCGCTTGCGGCGGCAATGATTCTTGGAATCCGTGAAGGTGTTGACGAAGAAACGTCGCAACATCTGATCGAAACCGGTACCATGCATATTCTCGCAATTTCGGGATTACATGTTGCGTTGGTTGCGGTCATTGTTGCCGGTGTTCTGAATTTGTTGGGTGTTTCGCAACGTTGGTGTGCTGTTATCATTTTTATTACCGTTATTGCCTATCTCTTTCTGACCGATATTCAAACTCCGGCAATTCGATCAACTGTTCTGATTTGTATTGTTTCCTTGGCGGTTTTTTTGAACCGTCGTCCCTTAGCCATCAATACGCTTTGCGCAACTGCATTAGTTGTTTTGCTCTTGAATCCGTCGGAATTATTCCAGTTTGGCGCGCAACTTTCCTTTGTTGCAACAGGCGCATTTTTTTGGATTCCTAACATCAGTACATTCCGGCAACTTATTTGGGGCAATGTGGAAACTGCCGACAATACAAAACTTAACTTGGACAATCGTATTGAATATTTTGAAACTAGACGGTGGCGTATTATTCAGTTTGCGCAATATTTTTTCCCTAAGGTTGGTTTTTTATTTCTTATTAGTCTGGTGATTTGGGGAATTTCGATGCCGTTGATTTTAGACCGGCTTCATCTTTTCACACCGGTTGCCGTTTTGGTCAATCCGTTGCTTTGGATTCCTTTGACAATGTCAATGGCGGGAGGTTTTTGTACGATGATTTTCGGCAATATTCCGTTACTTGGCGATGTTTTCGGTTGGTTCACTGATCTTTCATTTCGAGTACTTTTCGGGATGATTGCTTTTTTTCAGCGTCTTGGCGGACATTACTGGATTCCGGGACCGCCTGTTTGGTGGAATCTTGTGTACTATTCGGTTTTCACCTTGTTGACTTTTTTACCGATTCGCCGTCCATCGCCGCGATGGTTCGCGGTTCTTCTTTTGGGTTGGATTGTCATCGGTTTGAGTTACGGATATTTTCGCGATTTCAATCGTTACCGGAATGACCGTTTAACCTTTTCTGTTTTTTCGATTGGTCATGGTAATTGTGTTCTTGTTACAACGCCGCAGAAAAAAACGTTTATTTTTGATGCAGGCTGTATTTCATCACCGCAACGGGCTGCCGATGTGTTGAGTCGGGCGGTTTGGCGGCTTGGCAAGATCAAGATTGATGCGGTTATCATTTCACATCCCGACAGTGATCATTACAACGGCGTAACAATTCTTGCGGATCGGTTTTATATCGGAGCGGTTTTCGTTTCGCCGTACATGTTTGAACCGCTTAAAATCCTTCAACGGGAACTTAGCGAACAAAACATTGCCCTTGATCAACTGGCGGAAGACGAATTTAAGGAACAACGGCTATTAATAGAGTTGCGAAATAAACTTGAAATGAAAAGGATTCCGGTTATTGAAGTTGGCGACGGTGATTCTCTGTCGGAGTGGGGACTTCCAAATAGTATTTTTCTTCATCCGCCGAAAACAAACTTTTCGGAACGGGAAAATACAAACGCAACAAGTTTGGTGTGTCGTTTTGAACATTATGGTGTTGGTGTTTTATTACCCGGAGATTTGGACGGACGTTTACCGTCGCCGTTTTTGAAACGGCAACCGATTCCGTGTAAAATTGTCATGGTTCCCCATCATGGCGGTCATTCGAAGCAAACGGAACCGCTGCTCAGATGGACAACTCCAGAGTTACTGTTATTTAGTGCGGGGCGGTTCACTCACAAAGACGCTGTGCTGGAACATTACCGCCAACGCCGTTTCGATGTCCGTAGTACTTTTAAAGAAGGATGTATCGAAATTTCCATTGACCGTCAACAACGTATAAAATACTGATTGTTTTGGAATTTGGAGAACAACGATTGCGTCAATAATCCAGAGGTAGGCGCGCTTGTTCAACAAATTAAAATAAACCGTTACCTTTTCCTATCGCTTCACTCCATGCTGTTGTTCTTATTGTTCTTGTTGTTCCTCTCCCTCATTCCTTTCCTCTTCACCCCCCTAACCTCTACAATTTTTTTAACATCTGAACAATATCGTTTGCGGAAGGCGGACAACCGGGAACGTTATGTTTACCGCCTTGAGTACAGTTGCCCACTCCAATTCCATCAAATTGTTTACCGCGAAAACCTTGACCGATTTTAATCGTTTCGGTAAATTTTTTGCCGGAATTTCTGATTCCGGATTTATTGAGTGCAAAAATCAATGCGGCATAACATGCCGAACACGCATTGTTGTCATCAATCAATTGTGCCAGTTCACATACAAGTTGACTTTGATTTTGTGTTCTATTTTTAGGGCGGTTCTCTGTTTGAAACTCGTCAATTTTTGTATCTGCACCGAACAAATTGCCGACACCGTATTCTTTGGCATAACGAATATATCCGATTTCATCCGCCTGATAACCAATCAATGTTGCACCGTATGAATCCAACAACACCGGGTCCGTACCAATCAATATCCGGTTTGCAGTAACAGGATTTCCGCCTTCTTCAAAAACCGGATCGCCGCAGATTCCATCAATAATATGCAGGTCAGGTTTCAGAATGGTGTTGAGTGCGGCAATTGGTTTGTGTAACCCGATATTATGATAATGCCGTTTCTCACTGTCCGGAATACAACCTTTCAGATTTTTAAGACAACAAGTCATTACGGTTTGACAATGCCCTTTTAACACCGGTACATTGATCAAAAAATCCGTTTCCAAAAAAGTTGCACAAATTCCGAGCGTCAATCCGTATGCGTTTTTTTTGACAATTTTATCTTTTTTGGTATCAATAATTTGTAATCCGTACCGTTTTGCCAACGCCTCATATCCGCAACAAGAAAATGCACGACCGGTTTGTTCGCCGAGCCATGAACCTTCCGCGATCACCGGCTTCGCAATACCAAAATCCTTCAAAAACCGAATAATACCTTCAACAATTTCAGGATGAGTTGTTGCGCCTTCTCTTGCCGGTTTCGCAACAACAAGATTCGGTTTGACGACTACTCTCATCGCTCTCCGCAACCGTTCCGCAACTCCAGACCTCTGAAGTAATTCATAAGTCATTCCCAATATTTCCGTACCATAAATAATACTGATCGCTGTCATACTTTTTCAATTAAAGGCAAAAAGGCATCTCTAATAATTCAATTTTTTATTTTCAACCAATTAGTTTACCCTGTGTTGTTAGTTAACGACGGGGTTTACCCCGTGTTGTTAGTTAACGACGGGGTTTACCCCGTGTTGTTAGTTAACGACGGGGTTTACCCCGTGTTGTTAATTAACGACGGGGTTTATCCCGTGTTGTTAATTAACGGCGAGGTTTACCCCGTGTTGTTAATTAACGGCGAGGTTTACCCCGTGTTGTTGGGCTAAGTCGAACAACGCGGGGCAAGCCCACGCCGTTAACGTTCGGTAAATTCTGAATTATGAGGAGATTCCCCACTGTTTTGAATTTGCGAGTTGTAGAGTTTATAGGCTTTTTCCAGTTGCGGAACGGTAACAGTATCTTCATGAATCCAAATTCTATAACGCAGCCGGATTTCTTCACCGGGTTGGAATAACCGGTCTTTCACTCCGGGCCAGCCTACACACAACGGACCATAATAACGAGTCAACCAAGTCGGCGGAAAATCGGGATGATTTTCCGGTATGAAAATCGCCGCACCGCTCGGAGTTTCACGACCATCGAATTTTGAAGTGTAATCCGCCCACGCCAACGGGGTTTCCGGCAAATCTTTTTCCGCAACACCATTCGGAACCGTAATCATATTGACCTCGTTTCGTTTGGCAAGAGCATTCTTATTCTTCCGTTCATTTTCAGGAATAAACGGTTTGAATCGAATCGACAATCCGCCGTAACTTTTTCCCTCACTTCCGCGAAGTGAAACCGGTTTATCAGTCGGTTTCCAAATAAATTCAAAATCAACCGCACGACTTTTAAGAGGATTATTTTGTGTAATATTATCAGTTTGGATACGGTGAACGATTATTTTAACTTGTTCGGACATAATTTTATGACCGTTTTCCGGTTTGCCGATGAACCAACCGTTTTCCACTTCAACTATTGCGGTGTTATTGGTTATTTTCCTGTCGAGCCAACGGACGAAATATTGTTTCAGCGCGGTATTACTTGTCCAAAGATCAAATTGTTTAACCTTGCCGTCCGGTTCATGAACACCGACATGAGGCCAAGTCCAAAAAACACCGTGATGATGATAATGATCCGGCGGGGCGTTGTCTGTTAGAATTTCACCGCTAAGACCGTAAAGCGGATGAACATAACAACCCGCCAAACATCGCGGTTCTTTTTCTGGAACTTGATCATGTTTGACCGCATCAAACCGATAAGTCAAAATCGGTAAACTTCCTTCAGTGAGAACCAGTTGCTTGCCGTCTTTTTCCTCGAAACGAAACGGCTCCGCCGCAAAAATTGTTGCGCAACAAAACTGAATCCCAACAATCAACAAAAATGTCCAACGAATCGCCATTGTAATCTCCTGTTACAAATTAAATTTTTATCAAAACCGCCGTCGTCCGCATTTTTAATAAAATCAATTTCTCCTTCTGGGAACCTCTAATAATTCAAAATTTACCGAAAGTTAACGGCGCGGGCTTGCCCCGCGTTGTTCAACTTAACCCTAAAACACGGGGTAAACCCCGTCGTTAACTATTAATTTGTAATATATCAGTGAAATATTTTTTTTTTAACTATTCAGTCGTTTCCTCCGAATGACCACCCCTAGCCCCTCCGAAGGAGGGGAATAATTCCCCCCCTTCGGAGAGGCTAGTGCTAAGTGTTCTAATTCCGCTTGAATAACAGTCGCCCCCCACCCTCCTTTTTTCCTTTTTAGCTCATTTTAACGACCAAACCACCTCAGTAGCCCGAATGGTCTCCCATAACC
>JAIROD010000479.1 GCA_031257725.1 Planctomycetaceae bacterium
ACCACCCCTAGCCCCTCCGAAGGAGGGGAATTATTCCCCTCCTTCGGAGGGGCTAGGGGTGGTCATTCGGAGGAAACGACTGAATAGTTAAAAAAAAATATTTCACTGATATATTACGAATTATGAGAGATGTCCATTTGTAAATTCGTAAAGTTTCTTGAACGAGCCGATACTTTAGGTAAAGTAAAATATCCCGCATGGAAAATAAAATTGAAGAAAAACAAGAACCACACGAATCAACTCGTCAGGGAAATATTTACGATGTTTTTGTCAAGAATATGTTCAGTCGTGTATTGGTGTTCGTTGATTTTCTGTTGAATTATGCAGATCAGGAATTCGTTAGTAAAATTGATTTAGAGAAAATTTCTCCCGCACCAACACATTACATCACCCCAAAAGGAAACGAACAGATTTTAGACTTAATTTTTTCCTGTCCACTCAAAAATCAGATCAATGTCAAAGTAATGATCATTTTTGAACATGCCGGAAATACATTCAACGATATACCGGTTCGTTTGCTTTGCTATGCAACTTCGATTTGGTGGGCGGAGTTTAAAGAGGACAAAAAAATTCTGTCGATGATTTATTTTATTGTCGTGCGAACCGGCATAAAACCGTATCACCGTTCTTATCCCCAATTTGTCGATTGGTTGGCAAAAGACGAAAATGATCAGCCAATGGGTTTTGTACCGGATGTTCGTTATTATGTGGTGGATTTACCGAAATATGACGGCAATCATTTGTGCGGCGGACCGGAACTACGAACAGCAATAGGTATTTTGAAAAATATGACGGAGGGTAATGAAGATGAATTTGCCAAAGCGATGTTGCCAATGATGGAAATTGACGATGATCAACAACAGAAAATGTTAGCGAAAGATGTTCTTGAATTTGTCGCTAAAGCGTTCATTGCCCGCCATAAACGGTTGGAACCCGAAGCGATTCATAAAGCATTAACCCCCATTTTTAATGAAAGGGCAAAAAATATGATAACAACAATTTTTGATGAAATCAGAGCGGAAGGTAAAGCAGAAGGTACGATAGCATGTCAAAATATGGTTTTGGCGGCTTTGCGTAAAAAATTTAAAACAATTCCCGTACCTATTGAATCGGCAATCCGTAAAATGTCCGACCCGATTGCATTGGAGTCTTTGATTTCTGATGTTATCGAAAGTCAGACGTTAGATGAATTTGAAAATGCTTTAAGATAAAAATTGAACTACCGGATCCGCAAAAGCGGTTACCGGAATTTCAAGTGTGAAAAACAGAATAAACGTTTCCTATTGTTATTTCATTTTTTGGAGAATCATTTATGGCAAGTTTCAATAGAGTCATATTGCTTGGAAATCTGACACGAACTCCCGAATTGCGTCATATTCCATCAGGAACTGCGGTTACCGATATTGGTTTAGCAGTCAATGACCGGCGAAAAAATTTAGCGGGAGAATGGGTTGATGAAACGACGTTTGTCGATATCACTCTATGGGGGCGAACTGCGGAAATCGCCGCCGAATACCTCACCAAAGGTTCACCCGTCTTAATCGAAGGACGGCTAAAACTGGATACGTGGGAAGCGGATGGTCAAAAACGTTCGAAATTGAAAGTGATTGGCGAAAAGATGTCCATGTTGGGCAGCGGAGGAAATCGTAACGAAGACGGATCCTATTCCCGACCCGCTTCAAATTCTTATTCCTCTGCTTCTTCAGCATCCCGTCCTCAACAATCGCCATCGCAAGATTATTATGATATTCCGCCGGATGGCGGTGATGACGTTCCGTTTTGATTTACGTTTCGATAATAGACGGTTTTTCAAGAATTCGGCAAACTGCGGGTGAAAACCTTTCGGTAAATATATTGCTTATTTCTTAATGATATACTTTGAACGGCAACAAATTGGTTTTGTGTCGGAACGCGGGTGTCTCGCCCGCAATAATAAAATAACGTTCCGCCGTTCCATGCAGGCGGGATGCCTGCGTTCCTAAAAACAACCCTTTTGTAACCGTTTACCGTATAGATGTAAATAATCAGAAAATTTACACAAAATGGAATACCGAAAGAAATTTTGACTTGATTTTAGCAGCGTTTGAAGAAAATGAGAATTTATAGTTTTCAAATTATCCTGGTTCTTTTTTTATTTTTTTTAATCAATCAACTTGTTTTTGCTTCTGATCCTAGAGCAATTGCTTTACTTAAAGGAGTGGAACAAGAGCGGTTGAAATATGAATGTTTTCGTATTTGTTACACGGAGCATCGTGCGGAAGAAAATAAAACAGTTGATCAAATTGTCGATTTTGATCATGGTAAAATTCGGAAGGAACATCTGAAAACAGATGGTTTTGATGGTATTATGTCGATATTTCTCGGTGACATTATGTATGTTAAAACGAGTTATGATGCTAAAAGTGTGAATTTGGTAACACCAAAGTCTATCAGTGCTGCCGGAGCTGATACATACGATCCTCGATTGCTTGGATTGACTGATTTTATGAATCATACAACACCATTGGAAAGTTGTCTTGCTTATCCCCTATATAATAATTTTTCAACTCAAATTGTGGAGTTAAACGGAAAGAAAGTCAATTTAATTGTATGTGATCACGAAGAAAATTGTCATACCAAATTTTTTATTGAAGAACCTGGATTTCGACTTTTGAGAACGACCTATCAATCTCCCTATATTGATATTCAAGTTGACTCGGAATACTCGAATTTCAAATTTCTGCCATTTCCAACTAAAGTTAAGATTCTTCGCAAAGACGGCAAAGAGACAAAAGTTGTACGATTTGATCGGGAAATTAATGTAACTGATTTTGAGGTAAAAGAATCGTTTCCTCCCGAAACATTTACATTGGCATCGCTCAACTTACCTCTTAACGCAACAGTAACAGACCATCGTATTAATCGTACCATTGGTTATTGGGACGGAGAGAAGTTAGTTGAAAAACCAGTACGCATCTCGGTACAGGAACGGCAGGAATGGGAAAAGAAACTACAAGATCAACAACAACACACTAAGATTGTTCGATATGTGGTAGGCATAATTAGCGGATTACTGATGGTTTTTGCCATTATCATGATGATTCGAAATCGGTTTCAAAAAAATTCATAAGGGAATAATTATTTTATTGTATCATCATTTTTGTTAAAATAAGAAGCATGCAACGATATTTGTACTATTTTTTTGTTCTTATGTTTAGTTTTGCCGTTATTGCTAATATTGATATTGTTCAAGCAGTTCCTTCGGCTAAAGTGTTGCTCAAAGGCGTAGAAAAAGAATATAGTAAACATAAAGCATATCATGCCACTTTTACCATTGTGTACGCGGAAGATGAAACATTATTTCGGAACAAAACAACAGAATGTGTTGTTGATGTGAGTCCGGGTAAAATGCGTTTTGAGCAGAGAATTTCCAACAAAAATTCTGAATTTTCAAATGAAATCATCCTCATTGATGAAGACAACGTTTATTTGTACAGAAGTAGTTATCATGGTGTACAACTGATGGATATAGAGATGGCAACGAAACGTGGTACATTTGCATTTGATCCGCGTTTACTTCTTACTTGTTCCGCTCCGGCAATCAATTCGACGTTACAAGAACAATTGAATTATTCACCGGATTATGGATATGATGATGGAGTTGTTACCAAAGAAACGGTCAATGGTGTTGATGTTTGGCATGTTTGTTTTACAAACGAATTTGGTCAGGGACATTTATGGATTGAAGAACCAACATTTAGAGTACATAAACTAAGATCAGAAACCAAGAATGTTATATCTGAATTATCAGCAAAATATGACTCGTTACCATTCGATATTTTTCCGACACAAATTCACATTGAAAGCATAACTCAAGGAAAACGTACAATATGTCGTGATTTCAAATTTACAAACGTAACTTTTAATGAGCCCAAAACAGACCGTTTTTCCCTAAAATCAATGGGGTTACCGATCAATATACCGATAACCGACATAAGAATGCTCAGAATCATTGGTTATTGGGATGGTGAGAAATTGCAGGACGATCCTGTTCGGATATCAGCGCAGGAACAGCAGGAAATTGAAAAACAGTTACAAGAACGGCAACAACACAATAAGACCGTTCGATATGTGGTAGGCATAATTAGCGGATTGCTGATTGTTTTGGGCGTTATCATGATGATTCGAAATCGGTTTAAATAAATTTATAAAAATTACTCATTTTAAGGTTAATAACTTTTCTCCGTAAAGATTGTGTTACCGATAAACAACGGTGAATAGTTATAATATATTAATGCAACGAAAAACGTTTTCTGAATAGAAAGCGTAAAACCCTTTTTTATGAAAGCTATGACAGTTATTAGAAACAAACGCTCGCGTTGTCAATACCGGACAAGTAAACGTCTGCCGCAAGGTAAAAGCGGCGGAGTGCAATTGTTGTTGATTCAGACGATTGATCCGCTTGGGCGGCAAGGCGATATTGTCGAGGTCAAACCCGGTTACGCAAACAATTATTTAATTCCGCAAGGTCTGGCGACGGTGGCAACGGATCATCATAAACGGATGATTGAGAAGCACAAAGCCCAATTAGCCGAAATTCAGAAAAAGCGGTTGGTGGGTTTGCAGTCTTTAGCGGACGACATCCGAACCAAACGAGTTTCCATCGAAGCCAACGCCAATGAAGAAGGGCATCTTTACGGTTCGGTTGGTCCCGATGAAATTGTTAAGGCGTTGCGTGGTGAAGGTATCGTGTTGACACCGGATCAGGTTCGTCTTTCCGGTCCGATTAAAGAACTGGCGTTGTACACGGTTCGGATTTATCTCGGTCACGGCATTGAAAGCGAATTAAAAGTTTGGGTTGTTCCCGCTGTCGCTGAAAAATAACCTCCGTTCTCGTACACTATTCAGTTGGTGAATGGTCGGCTACACCTTCACATTTCCTGCAATAAATTTGAATTTCCCCTCGCGGCAACTGAATAGTTACAATTTTTATATTTATTTTTCACAAAATGAATATTTTATTTGCGGATAATCACAATTCAACCGTTTATGAAGTTCATCAAAAAAATGTAACTGGAAGTGCCGACCGGTTGACGCGGTAAATTTTATCCTATATTTTGACATGTTATCCTAACAACGATAAGGAGTTGATTATGAAAAAGGTATTTCTGTTATCCGTGAGTATCTTGTTGTTTAGTTTTGTATTTGTTCCGTTTTATCTTTCTGCGCAACAAAATCAGGATATTGCCCCTGATCCTGAATGTACTGTGTTATTGAAACGGCGTGTTGAATTAAAAGAAGAAAAACTTAAAAAAATTGAAGATGCGTATCGTAGCGGCATTTGTCGCTACTTCGATTATAATGTTGCTAAAACCGCTGTTGTCGATGCAAAAATTGTTCTTTATCGTTACACTGGTGAGCGGAAAGAACTGATGACAACTCTTGAAGAAAAACTCAATTGGTCAAAAGAACAATATCGGGCAGTTGAAGCCGTTTACAAAGTAGGTGCAACTCTGTCGGATCAGTTAATTGATGCGGAATTGGCTATGATCGATGCGGAATTGGAATTGAAACAGGAAAAAAATTTGCAGACATCAATACCTCCATTGAATCAAAAAGCCGGAAATAAAACAGCAACAACGGATGATACCAAATCTGATTCCAATGGTTCACGTTATGTTGCCGGTATCGCCCGACATTTTTTTATGCAGGGTAAACACAATGAGTCGTTACAAAAAATTGAAGAAGCGGTGCGGCTTGATCCGGAAAATGCCAATGCTTATGCTTATCAAGGACTTGGTTGGGCGCAATTTAATTTGGGAGATATTGAAGCGGCAAAGAAAACGTGGGCAAAATGTCTTGAATTGGATTCAAAAAATGCGGCGGCACTCAATGGTCTTGGCTGGGCTGCGTGGCGTGAAACGAAAAAAGACGATGCCGTTAAACATTGGGAAAAGGCAATTGCCGCAGCACCAAACGCGACCGCCGCATTGTCTGGACTTTGTCTGGCTTATGAAGAAAAGGGCGACAAGGAAAACGCCGCAAAATACTACAAAATGTGGCTCAAAGTCGATCCAAAGAATGAAGAAGCCCAAAAAGGTCTGGAAAGAACTGAATAGTTACCCGTTCTCTATAAATTAAAAGTCGTGCCGAATTGATACCGGAAGGTTTGCCCTGCCTACTGCGTGTCGATTCAGTAACAAATTATCGAGATGGGACTTGCCTGTTGGATGTAAAAAATGAAAATTTATAAATATTCTGAAGCACTTCAAAATTTTTCAACAGTTTTAAATACTGCATTAAAAGAGGAAGTAATCATTACACGAAAAGGTGACAATAAATTCAAATTAGTACCAATAAATAAAAAAAGTAAAAAATCGCATTTAGATATAGAGGGAATAGATACTGATATTACCCCAATAAAATAAGAGAATGTAGAGAAGGAAGTTACACCGGTTGAGTTGTAATTGGGAATCTCTAAAAACGTAATATATCAGCGGAATTTGCGAAAACGTATTGGATTGCTTTAACAAACCTTATTTTCACCTTATTTTCTTAACTAAACAACCTCAGTAGCATGAAAATAAACAACAACAAACCTTA
>JAIROD010000529.1 GCA_031257725.1 Planctomycetaceae bacterium
CTGTTTTCTACCAATATGTCGTCCCTAGCGGGACGGAATCATGTTGCGATACCGTTTTCTACCAATATGTCGTCCCTAGCGGGACGGAATCATGTTGCGATACTGTTTTCTACCAACATGTTGTCCCTAACGGGACGAGCCTATTCCTTTTCATTATCACAAAAAATAATAACCACTGAATGGTTACAAACTCTAAATAACCGGCTTTGAACTTCAAAGTGCATGCTTTGAACTTTAAAGGGAGTGTTTGGTGTTTGAGGGCATCCGCCCCAAAACAACAAAACGCTCCCATCGTCTTTTTCGATGTTCCGCAATTCATAAACACAACCAAAAATTTCAACAAAAAGCGTTTCCCCGTCTTTTTATTTTGTAGGAACTTAGTACAATAAAATCTCCGCGTTAAAATTATTTTGGAAATCGACTTTGACTTCCAAACATTCTTTCACGTTTTTTGTTTAGGAGTTTCCCTTGAATAACATTAAATCATCTCCCTTTCGTTTCGGTTTCACCGCCATCGTGTTGATTGTTCTCCTTCGAATCGCTATCGGTTGGCATTTTTTCTATGAAGGATTACATAAATTCGATCCCGCTGAAGGTTTTTCCGCAAAAGGTTTTCTCGGTGTTGCCAAAGGTCCCGCCGCCGAACTCTATTACGAGATGTTGCCGGACCTCGACGGGGTACAACGCCTCGAAATCGGAACGGTTAAAGACGCTAAAGGAAAAGAGCAAAAAACTTTCATCGCCTATGAAAAGGCATGGAACCAATTTTTTACCCAATTTCTCAAAAAACTCGATGAAAAGCAAACACAAGACGCTAATCTTGTGTTCAACCGCTATCTCGTATCACTTCGCAACGGCGCAACTGATATTGAAAATGAGATTAAAGCCTTCAAGGAAAGTAAGGAACGTTACGAAGAAACAAAAAGAACCCTCCCCAATGACACGGCGTTTGAACAAAAACGCCGATGGGAGGCAATGATGAAATATCGGAGTGAAGCGGGAACATGGATTAATATGCTCGATGGGATGAGCAACGGCTTGCAATCCGATCTCGCCCGAATCGTTTCACCTCAACTCGCCGGTGAAAACGGAAAAATTATCACCGAACCCGAACGCGGATATCTGAAATTTTTCCCCAATCCATGCGTGCAAAGTCAAATGAGAGCAATGGATCTCGCGGTAATATATGGTCTTTCGGCAATCGGATTGTGTATGATTCTCGGAATCTGTAACCGTTTAGCCTGTTTAGGCGGAGCCGTTTTTCTTGTAAATGTTATCTTGACAACCTATCCCGTACCAGGTGTTTATCCGCCATTGCCAACTGCTGTCGGAAATTTTATGTTTGTCAGTAAAGACGGTGTTGAACTTATCGCCATGCTTTTCCTGGCATCCATTCCGGCTGGTCGTTGGGCGGGACTCGATTATTTTCTCTGGCATTACGGAGGAAAACAAATCGTAAAAAAATTCTGCCCGCGTTGCATAGAATGTGAATAGAGAATCCCTAATAATTCAGAATTTACCGAAAGTTAACGGCGTGAGCTTGCCGCGTTGTTAGACTTGACCCAACAACACGGGGTAAACACTGTCGGGAACCTCTAATAATTCAGAAGTTAACGGCGTGGGCTTGCCCCGCGTTGTTCAACTTAACCCTAAAACACGGGGTAAACCCCGTCGTTAACTATTAATTTATTAATTAATAGGCAGAAAATAAAAAAATGAATTATTAGAGATGTCCGGTGAACACCAAAATCGATTGAAATCGAAAAAAATAATTCTTATGACCATGCAGGCGGAAATTCAAAGTATCGCTTATTATCTTCCTGAAAATTATCTGGGCAATGCCGAACTCGCCCAGAGTTTTCCTAATTGGACGGAAGAAAAAATTGTCAATAAACTCGGTATCGAACTACGCCCCATCGCCGCAACTCAGGAAACCGCAACAGATATGGCAGTGAGTGCCGCAGAAAATCTCTTTGAAAACGGTTGTTGTGAACCGGAAGAGATTGATTTTCTCCTCTTTTGTACGCAGTCGCCGGATTACTTTTTGCCGACCTCCGCCTGTCTCATTCATGAAAGACTCGGTTTGCCAAAATCTTGCGGCGCACTCGATTTCAATCTCGGTTGCAGCGGTTACATTTATGGTCTGTCGCTGGCAAAAGGAATTATCGAAACCGGTTCCGCTAAAAAAGTTCTATTTATCACGTCGGAAACCTATTCAAAATATATCAACCGTGAAGACCGCGCGAGCCGTCCGCTGTTCGGCGACGGTGCATCCGCAACTCTAATCGTTGCCAACAACCAACACCCAACCCCCCCCCAATCCAATCCGCTCATTGGTCCCTTCGTTTTCGGTACAGACGGAAGCGGTGCCGATCTTCTTATTGTTCCGGCTGGAGGTCACCGAATGCCCAAAAACAATGATACTGCAACTGAATTACCCGATGGAAAAGGAAATGTCCGCTCAAAAGAACAACTCAAAATGCACGGTCCCGGAATCTTTTCCTTCGCTATTGACCGCGTTCCACCGCTCGTCGAAGAACTACTCGATAAAAGTAAAAAAAAACGCGACGATATCGGATGTTATATCTTTCATCAAGCCAATAAATATATGCTTGACCGGTTGCAAGAACTCTGCCGCCTCGACGGACTAAATTACTTCAACAATATGAGACAACGCGGAAACACCGTTTCCAGTAGTATTCCAATCGCTATTGTGGACGCTTGGCAAGAAGGAATGGTAAAACCAAATCAAAAAATAATGCTTGTCGGTTTTGGTGTTGGTCTTTCTTGGGCTGGAACGCTAATTCAATTACCGGCAAATTTCATTTAATAAAGGGACATATAAGGACAATAGGAATAATTTTAGGTAAATGGTATTTTTAAAAATAGAAATAGAAATAGAAATCCCCAAATCATAATTCCCAAACCACAATCCCCAAATCCCAAACGACAAACGGGAACCTCTCATAATTCAGAATTTACCGCAAGTTAACGGCGTGGGCTTGCCCCGCGTTGTTCAACTTAACCCTAAAACACGGGGTAAACCCCGTCGTTAACTATTAATTTATTAATTTATGGGCAGAAAATAAAAAATTGAATGATTGTAACATATCAGTGAAATATTTTTTTTTAACTATTCAGTCGTTTCCTCCGAATGACCACCCCTAGCCCCTCCGAAGGAGGGGAATAATTCCCCGCCTTCGGAGGGGCTAGGGGTGGTAAAGAATAAACTTCAATCTCCGAAAAATTCCACTGATATATTACGGAACGAGAGAGATTAAGGGGACAATTAATTAAAACGATTAATTAAAACAATTAAAATACCTGAAACATTTTATTTATGTACGACATTTATTATCATACATTGGGGCTTATGCCGGGTTGTACCGAAGAGGCTTTGCGGAAACGATATCTCGAATTGGTTCAACAGTT
>JAIROD010000534.1 GCA_031257725.1 Planctomycetaceae bacterium
GGAGGGAATGGGGATAACGAATTCTGGAGGGAATAGTAATGAATTCGACCAAATAAAGAAAGACCAATGTCAATTTTGTGCAAAAATTTAAGCCATTTTTTTAAAAAAATGACGCTTCCGGAGAAAATACGTAGAAAAATACCATTATAGCAGCATTAATAATCAAGAGGTAGGCGACCTTTCGCCGAAGGGTTTTCACCCACGGTCGCAACGGTTGGTTTGTTATTCGGGTTGTACGCGGTTGTTTTTTAATTTCTATCTGCAAACAGGGGCAAGTCGGCTATCGCCGTATTAATCAAAAACCGCTCGGCGAGCGGTTGCCTACCTCTTGATTCTTGGACTGATGATAAATAATAGGATCGCTACTGAATAGTTACAATAAAAGTATAAAGTAAAAGTTCCCTTAGGTAAGTTTGGTCATTTCAAGTGAGAGAAAAGGTCTAGTAAATGTAGTAAGTAGTCTTCTTTTTACCGTAAGCTGAAGCATACGGTTAATAAAGTATTTTACTTAATAGTCCCATGCGGGACTGAACAGTTACTACGACTATTATTTTTCATCGGGAAACAATTCGGCGAGTTTCTTTTGAAGTTCTTCGCCACGTGCTTCCGTGAAAATGATTTTACCGTCTTTATCGACAAGAAACATTGTCGGTACACCGGAAATGGCATACTTTTTTCCTTGTAACGGCAAACCGGCTTTTTCGGTCAACTCTTCTGAAAGACATATCCAAGGAATTTTTTCATCCTCAATAATTTTTTTCGTTGCCGGTAATTTATCCCAAATATAAATTGAAACAATTTCAAATCCTTTGTCGTGATATTTTTCGTATGCCGAAAGCATTCCGGGAATTTCGCCTTTGCAAGGACCACACCACGAAGCCGTGAATTTGACCAACACATATTTTCCGCGCAACGCTGACCAATCAAAATCTTGATCTTTGACAGATTGTCCATAGATTTCAGGATACGCACCAACTGAACGAAGTGCGTAACCTTCCAGATATTCGAGTGTTACTTTTTTATCTTTCTCAGGCAAATTAAATTCGTCTGATTTGACAAATGTAATCAATTCATGCAATGTCTTTTCAACAAGTTGCGGATCAACCGTTTTCCCTTCGGCAGAACCAGCAATCGTAATAACAACGATCAGCGGATGTCTTTGATTGACCGTAATCCCAGCTGTGTTTGTCGTGGACAATGTTTTTGCTTTTTGCACAAACTCTGCAAACTTCTCTGTCGTAAAATCTTTACGAAGTTCAGACACGGCTTCCTCTGAAAATTTTACGAAATGTTCGGCAATGACCAGGCTGGCAAGCCGATTTTCTTTCTCCAACCCATTGATCAATTCATTGAGTGCAGTTTGATTTTTGGGGTTAGGATTTTCCTTGTTCCCTGTACCCAAACTGTCCGCCCGAATGAGATATTTTAAACCACGATATTTGAATTGTAATCCTTTGTCTTGTTCAGATTTATCGTCAGTAATTTTGAGAACTTTTTCACCGCTTGCAAGGTATGTTTCACCTAGACTACGGATATATTTTGCATAAGGTTCCGATATTATTATCGCTTCTTTTGGAATATTGGCGGATTCTTCGTCGAATTTATTCTTTAATTCGGTGACGATCGCCTTAGTGTAAGTTTCGACATCTGCTGTTGTTTTCGCTTCGTCGAGTGAAGTGATCTTGTTGTTCTCTTCCGAAACCGTAACCGAACTTATCGATACGGAAAACAGTAAAACCAACAATAATTTTGAAAATTTTCTTGACATGGTAAATTTTCCTTTCTCAATACAATGAATAAAGTAAAGTAAAGTAAAGTAAAAACTGAAGCACAAAACAATCATTTGCAGCAAAAATTTATAAACGACCTGTTATAAAATTGTCTTTTTAATTGATTCATCGTGTTTCTGTTTTTTATAACTAAATTAACAAGATTTTCACAATTAACCTATTTGAAAATTATGAAAATTATGAAAATTTTGTGTTATTAAAATAAACGGTTATTTTAGTTTATCGGATTCGCTTGTCAGGTTAAATTGAAACACGTTGGGAGATTTTTTTGTTGCGGTAACGGTTTCTGTTGATTTTGCTCCGTATTTTGGCGGGATAAGGTTTCGAGTTTTATATGGTATTCTAGTCTGGTTTTTTATTTCTTCTATTTCTTCTTGCACACCCTGAATTGTTTCAATTGACCGGAAATGTACCGAATATGTTTGGTCTGGTATGAGTCCTTGTTTTGCGGGAAGAGAAAATGTTCCGTTTTTGATGAACGAACCGGTCGATACTGCCGGAGTTGATCCTGCGATTGATGAAAATAATATTTCACCATGTTCGAGTGGTTTGCCGTCCAGTGTTACTTCACCGCGAATAGGAATACGTTCTTGCGGATTATTTGTATTACAACCTGAAATGATCAGTAACAATAAAAATAGGAAAAATAAATGTTTCATATTTGTGGTAGTTTGAATTATGGTTCGTGTGATTTAGGTGATTGCTGTTTGAACTATGATCTTTAATCATTAATAATTCAGAATCTTTCAAAATTATCTGAATCACATAAATCATCGTTCAGACGGCAGACAAGATTAGTGCAATGAATATATTTCACCTCCGTTTGTAGAACCGGCGGCTCGCCAGATATCCAGATTGATTTGGTCTGGAATAAATCGAATTGACCCATCTGCAAGTCCGGCATTGACACCACCAACATGCCAACTTCGTGCTGATATTCTCATATAATAACCATCACCATCAGTTGAAGAAGTACTCATTGGCGTAAGAGGATGCCGAATATGATTTGATTCAGCAGCAGCGTTAGCTTCAATATCCGCTACCATTGTATTGGGTGTCTGGTTTGTAGTAAAATAGCAACTGGTTCCCAGCCAAATTAAACCACGAGTATCATTCGTACTGCCTCCTTGAATAGTTTCTGATAATGCGACTGTGTTGGAGGTTCCATCTGTAATATCAGCAAATGTCGTTACCAACGGATAAGCTGCAACACTACCGGAGATTGAACTGATATGGAACATTGCGCGATATTGTGATTCTCTGCCAAAAACCACTCCATCAATAAGACCATTACGATCATCATTGGGAGGATTACGGGGTGTTCCATAAGGATAGTAGATACCTTCTCGTCCCATGCAAGCAACATAATTATGTATCCGAATTGTTGCTGTTCCTCTTATATTTTGGTTGCCGTCCGAAGGACAAGTGTACGTAGAAACCACCAATCTTTGCAATATGGTATTAGAGATGTATATCACGTTAAAATCATACTCCGTAAAGATTTGATTTTTTTCGATGAAAGGTAATACTTGTACCGCCCAAGTGCTATTAATAGTACCGCGTGCTCCCCATGGAAACGATTGCTGAACATCATGATAATTGTGCATTGCCAGCACGATTTGTTTCTGATTGTTCGTGCATTGCATTCGCCGTGCGGCTTCTCTGGCGGCTTGGACAGCTGGTAAAAGAAGAGCAATTAACACACCGATAATCGCAATCACCACAAGAAGTTCGACAAGAGTAAAGCCCTTTCGATTACCTAGATCCCCCCCCCCCCCCCTATTTTAACATGATTTATTCCTGAAAATAAACGCAGTTTTTCAGAAAAAGAGGTGAACCTGAACCGTTTCAGACGAAACAGCATCAAAATTGTCTGACTAACAAACATGGTAAAAAGTTTCTGTATGAACATTGATCGTCCTTTCCTAAAAGAGTTAAATACGAAAAGTACATTACTTGTGTACTTCAATTGAATTTGTTTAATAGCAAGAACCGTGCCAATTTGAATTTCAAATAAATCATACAGAATTTAACCCGAATACATTACTAAGTTACATTTCTTTCAAAATAATCCGAATATTTAAGGACAATCTGATTATTGTTAAAGAAATAATACGCACAAACATTTTTTTGTCCGTAAACTCAAGTTTCCATTTATTTTTCTGACGCAACTTCTTGAAAACAAAGACATTACGGAAAATAATTTTTTTTTCATAAAATTTATAAGAAATATAAAAAATATCCGAATCGAAAATTATTTTGTAGTCAAACTATCATATTTCACGGCTATTTCCAGCATATATCACGGCGAAAGCCGTTAAATATGCTGGAAGTAGATTAAATGGGAGCGTTTGTTGTTTTGGGGTGACGATTAGGGTTATCGCGTGTTTCATGGCGGCAGTCTTCAGAACCTTCTTCAGAGCCGCAACCGGAAGGTTGCGAAAAAACATCTCGGCTTCAGTTTAGTAGTGTATTATCAGAAAATACTCATCAAATAGGCGACTCAACAGGTTGCGTCGGCGATAGCCGACTTGCCCCTGTTTCCCGTCGGCAATCAGTTTCCAAACCAGTCAGAAACACAAATTGCCCAATCGAATCTGATTCGCTGTTGCCTATCGGCAACGCAACCGCTCGGCGAGCGGTTGCCTACCATCGAATGAGCAATCTACTGAATAATTACAACGATTTAACAAACCGGCAGTGAAGGTAGGTATTTTTTATTCCGTGTTTTATTATTTTGGAGAAATTTTCATGAATCTGATTTTCCGGAAAAATTTATCGTAAGTTCTTATTTTTCAAAGTGTTCCGGTGATGAAAAATTTTTGGGAGGAGAAGTTGTTCGGGGGATATGGACACTTTTTTCCGGTCTGGTATATTGTCATGGATTAAAAATCGGTTATCATTTTTCGCTAAGTTTTTATTAGCCGATTATCAGTCCGACTATCGTCTAAAACCGATACCGTAAATATTTGTGATAATATGTGTGACGGTTTTGAAATTAAACATTATTTTCCTCTAAAATCTCATTCCTTTATATTTTGATTCCGTAATTTCGATGAATTCTGCTAAATTACTTTCTAAAATTAACAAAATACAAGATTTGCGTCGTCGCGGAAATTGGAAAAAGGCTTACAAAGAAGCAGTGTTTTGCAGTCGGCAACACAACGAACCGGAAATACGTCAACTCGTTATCTTTTCACTCTGGGAATGGATCAAAGATCAATTTAACCGTAACCAACGCGAAGAAGCAAAAATTAATATTAAAGAGTTGTTCCGATTGGTCAAAAATCCAAGTGTTGATTGTGTCGAAATACAAAATGAATTTCCGCCGATTTTTCGTGCTCTTGGTTTGAACTCGCTCTTGCCGGAACATTTGCGTCAGGATATGAATTCGCCTGAAATTCAAACCGAATTGGTTGATCGTTTTCTCATTTACGGTGAAGATTCCAGCGATTTGCAGTCTGATATTCGTGAACAGGCGGTTTTGATTCGGAAAGCATTCGAAAAAGTTGAAGCAAAACTCGATGATGAAGCTCTTGAATTACTTCGTCCCATTTCGTTTCATTCTCCTTTGTCGGAATGGCGGCTCTTTATTCGGGGATTGATTTCTTATTATCACAAAAACGAAGAAAAAGCCGATGAAAGTTGGAAACGACTTTCAAATTCACGTCCGCTGTCCCGAATCGTTGTTCAGTTACGGAATTTTTTTGCCGATAATTCCAACGCTTCGTCGTCTAGTTTTGTTTCACGTTTTTTTGATCTTTTTCATACCACGAACGATTCCCCGCAGTCACGGAAGGCAGAATATCTGAATCACCTTCGTTTGTTCGACAATTATATACGGCAGAAAAAGTATAAAGAACTGGTGGGACATTTTCAGGTATCGCGTTCTTTTCTTCAAAAGACGGATCCGCAATTATTTGAGCGTGTTTTTCGTACAATTCATTCCACGCTTATTGATAATGCGGAACCGGATATTGTCCGGCAATTTGTCGAACGTAATATTCCGCTTCCTTTTGATCCAAGCGGTAACAGGACATTCGGGGTGCTTGCAACAACTCGGGCGCATGATTCAGACAAACCTTCTCCCCGATGGCTTCGAAGTTCGTCTTATTATTTTGAACAGTTTGCCGAATGTGATATTGACCGGATTGAATCTTTCACGCCCAAGATGAAAGCCCGCGCTAAGGCGATTGTTTACAATCTTCTCGGTAACAGTTTGTTGCAAGAAGCACTTAGTTTTGGACTGTATCGGGAAGACTTTGACGCTCCGCCGCAAGAAATAATCTCCAACTTCTTCGACAAAGCGATTGCGAATGATCCGACTTACCTTCCCACCTATCAACATCTTCAGGAATTTTATCGTTCCGAATTATCTCAACACGAAAGTAAACAATATCATCCGAAAATCGCCGACGTTTATCGTAAACTCATTCAACATATTCCCGACAATAAAGAAGCATTACAATATTTGTTCAAATATTATCTTGCCGAAAGAAATGATGCGGACGCTCTGCCTTATTTTGAACGTTTGCGGGAGTTGGAACCGCTTTCCCGTGAAACCGAATTTTTGAAACGACAACTCCAATATGTTCAGTTAGGCTCGCTGATGCAGTCTGATCAGAAGCAAGCCGAAACGGAACAACTATTCAGCGAAATTGAAAAATCGAATCTTGTTACAATTGAATATAATTACGATTTATTACCGCTTGCGTTACGGTATATTTATGAAATTATTTCCAATCGTCCCTCTGAAGCGGAAACGGTGTTTGCTCTGGCGGAGAAAATCGGGTTGGAAAAACGATTGCCGTTAATTTTAGCGATTTTCGCGGAAGCCGAACATTTTCCTGTTCCCATGCAAGTTCTCCAATCGCTTCGGGAAGAATGGAACTCCGCAATCACCGGACGTTGTAACGGTAATATTGCCGGTGCGTTGGGTAATATTGCTTACGCGATCATGTCTGAGAAAAAAGTTTTTACCGACTCCGAACAAATTCTCGAACAGGTTTTCGATTTTATCAATCGGTCGGGACAAGTCAGATGGAAACACGAAAAAGATTTGTATGGAGCCTGTAAATTACTTTGGCATCTCACCATTGCGCTTAGAAAACACGACTTCGATGCCATGTTCAAAAAATTAGTTCAAAAAGCGATTGAACAATTTCCACACTCGCCGTATTTCCTCTTTTTTGATGCGGAAACGTTTTTTTTGGAACCGAAACATGTTCAGCGATTTAATAAAAATTTGGGACTTAAAAAATATCAGTTGTTTATTGAACGCTGCAATAATTTTCGAAACGATCCGATGTTGAGTAATTATCTTAATACTGCGAAACTGCGGTTTGACGATATTGATGCTGTTTCAAGATTCTGGTCGCCGTTTAGTGATGATGAGGAATGGGACGATGATGATGACGAAATTGATGATGATGACGATGACGATGACGAGGATATGGACGAGGAAACGATTTGGCCCGGCAATCGTGCGAATTCCCGTTTAGACGCTTCAGACCCATCGAGACTTTTAGAAGTGCTGACACCGGAAGAACAAATAAAATTGGCAACGGACCGGAAGTTCACGCCGGCAATGAAAAAACGATTGATTAATGCTTTGCCGAAAGAAATGGGCGGTCTTCGTGCATTTTTTATTGACGCTTTTGCGGAATGTTTCGAAAAAGGACTTCCTTACGATGAAATAGATAAAATTATGATAAAAAAAGTGGAGAGTTTGCCTTTGTATGAACAAATGAAACTTGCCGAAACAGTTAAAGGTTTACCTGACTCGGATGAATTTGACGACGATGACGACGACGAATTTCCGTTTCCGACGGCTTATAAACGCAGCCATAAGAAGAAAAAGAAAAAATAATACACGGAAATCAGGAATCGTTAAAATCAAATTTTGTTGCAGATTTTAAGTTCGGAATTTATAGGTACTTATTGTCCCATTTGTCCTTATTATCCCTACATTGAAAATATTAAGAACATTAGGAACGAGGTAATATATCAGTGAAATATTTTTTTTTAACTATTCAGTCGTTTCCTCCGAATGACCACCCCTGCCCCTCCGAAGGAGGGGAATTATTCCCCTCCTTCGGAGGGGCAGGGGTGGTAAAAAATAAACTTCAATCTCCGAAAAATTCCACTGATATATTACGGAACGAGAGAGATTAAGGGGACGATTAATTAAAACGATTAATTAAAACGATTAATTAAAATAATTAAAATACCTGAAACATTTTATTTATGTACGACATTTATTATCATACATTGGGGCTTATGCCGGGTTGTACCGAAGAGGCTTTGCGGAAACGATATCTCGAATTGGTTCAACAGTT
>JAIROD010000725.1 GCA_031257725.1 Planctomycetaceae bacterium
ACCCGCCGCGTTGCGGCGGGCTAGCCTATATTGCCCTTTCAGGGCGGAATACGACAGATTTTACATCAAGAGCAATTATTTTTGTCGCATTTAATTACAACGTAAAAATAGACAGTTACAAATAAGGTTGGTTAAAGCAATCCAATACCTTTTCGAAAATTCCACTGAAATATTACGGAGGTTTTACATTTGGTGATTGATTTATTACAACGAACAACCCCTTTAGGGGTTGCACAAAAGCGGCAACGAAACGTAGAAAAGCGAGGGAGAATGGAGATAAAAAGTGAAAAAGCAACTAAACGCATCTTATTCCATTTCCCTCGTCTTATATTGGGTATTAGAAATCATCTCCGCTAATCACATGTCCGCTGTTCGGCTGGCAAAGCCAAACAAATACTCGTTTATCCATACTATCGCTCAACGGTCGAACGCTACGATCTGCAAACGCCGCCAAAACCATACCCGGATGATTCGATGATGGTCGAGCGCGGCGATAACGGTATGTACTACCATAAGCAGTGTTATATTCCTCGCCTTTGGCAACATTGATAAAAAATGCCGCATAAGTCTTATCACCAGTAATAGCAGGAGCAGGAGCTTCAGTATATCCTTTATAACTCCACTTGGATGTGTCTGCAGTAGTAGTAGAATTATGCTCCGCCATTCTGGTAATATTGGGATCAGCAGTTCCTGTACCTGCTGTTGTACTTATTGTTGTAAATGTAGTGTTCCATGGATAACAAAATGCAACTTCCGATTCTCCACCTGCCGTAATACCAATCTTATCAGTCGTCTTTCCATTCCAGGATGCCCATTTTACATCATTTATATTTTCTGAAAGCAAAATTGTATTTCCTGTACCGCTATGACTGGAAATATAATCAATGGAAACGGTAACTTTACATGGATATTCACTAGAAGCATCTTTCGGTTGTGTTCCTGCCAGATGATCAAAAAATGCTGCATCTGCTATTTTACCGGGGTCCCAAGGACGATTTGACCAACTTGTACTTGCCGCAGTCATCACTGGACCAGTCGAGTTCCAACCGCCAGCGGCTCTTGCATTTTGGTATCCGCCATTACAAACATAATGGATTCCTGCTTTATCTATAGGAATTTCTGCACTTGGGCAACGGAACGATTTGATTATTATCAAATTATTTTCTTGGTAAAGACTGTTGTTATTAGTAGCATCACCATGAATTTGCCCTGAAACAAGATTTTGATAGAGTTGGTTGAGTTCCATGTAGGGTAACATAAGCCCAATCCAACTTGCATGATGAGCGTATGTAGTTGTACCGACAGTGCCTGTAGCAATTTGCGCTCTCATTGGCGGCAAGTTTTGTTTCGCGCTGTCGTAATTGATACAGGCGAGTGCTAATTGGCTTTGGTTGTTCATACACGTAGCCCGACGTGCGGCTTCTCTGGCGGCATTGACGGCAGGTAAAAGCATTCCTGCCAACATGGCGATAATCGAAATCACCACCAAAAGTTCCACAAGTGTAAAACCTTCCGTTGTCATTTGATTTTGACCATTGGTGATGGGTGCCGATGTTTGTTCAAGACCGGTTTGCTGAGAATTAATAGTTTTTGTCATTGTAGGTTCTCCTTAAAAATTAGGAACGAGATGAAAGTTACACCAAGTAAACGGGGTAACGCTCAAGAAGAAATCCACATTTTGTGAGAAAATCACAAAGAAAAGGGAGTTCAGCGTTTAGCAACGACAGAAGAGGCCTACCACAGCCCAGAGTAACAGAGCCAACACAAAACTCCCCCGAATTTGAGGAATAATTTCGACAATATCTTCTGTTACTCTAAAGGCTGACAATGTGATATTGCAGACAAGCAACAACACATGGTGTGGTAGTCGCCCTAAATAATTAGAACGATCTCGACGATCGAGAGTGGTAGTTTCTTCTGTCTCAAGCGTCAGGAGCATATTGTAAGTCGGAATTTCGCAATTGTCAACAGCAAATTAATTTTTTTTTTTTTCTACAAAAGTTTCCCAAAGACATCTTGCATTAAAACGCTTTTTTTTAGAAACTACGTTACGAAGTTTTGGTGATTTGCCGATTTTGCTATCACAGGCAACATACTAGGAAAGGTGTTTTCAATGTTCTTAATATTATTCCGGTTTTATTGCTCCTCATTCTGGACGATTGGTGTTTTTTCGTTTATCATATTATCTTTGTTTACCGGTTGCTCTACGTATCGATCTTTCGGAACACGTGAATTTTCATGGCAATTGAACGCGCCGAAATCGAATAATCCGATTTTTGTTGAGGCTTATGATCATGATTTTTTGTGGACGGTTTTGGTTGATGTGATTGATTCGCACTTTGAAATTGAACGTGAAATACCAATTCGGCTTTACGGTAATGTTTTAACCGAAAGCAGATTGGACACAGAACCCAAGATTGGAGCATCAATTGTGGAATTATGGCATGCGGATTCGGTGGGACTTAGCGAACGTATTGATAGTACACTCCAAACCATTCGGCGGCGTGTTGAAGTTCATGCGATTCCGGAAGTTGGCGGATATTTGATTGATGTTAAAGTTTATAAAGAATTGGAAGACAACAAAAATCCGCTTAAATCCAATTCTTCAGCCAACTTACGGTTTGAAGATGAAATTGATTCGTTTGCGACCCAAATTGAGGTGGATTCGGGTTCGGGCAATTGGTTTATTGTGGAACGTGATACGGCAATGGAAGATCGTTTACTTTTGGAGATTATGTATCGTTTGAAACATCCGTCGGGAATCATTCGAAAATCCAAAGAACCGATTCGGGGTTAAAATCTCAATACTCATAAACTCATGTCCGACTTTTATTTTCAAGATCAAGATATGAACCAAACGGCAACTGCGGTCATGGTTCGCCCGAAAAAGAGTCAGAAAAATAAGCAGAAAAACAAACCCAAACGTGAACCGAAATATCATGTTATTCTTTGGAACGACGAAGTTCATACTTTTGAATATGTGGTTCGTATGCTTCAGGTTCTTTTCGGTTATCCGCCGGAACGCGGTTGGCAATTGGCACGAGAGGTTGATTCGCGTGGAAAAGCGATTGTGTTTACATCGTCGCTTGATCGTGCGGAGGTGAAACGTGATCAGATTCTGGCGTTTGGTCCTGACCCGCTCATGTTGGAGTCAACCGGTCCTCTCATCGCCACCCTCGAAAAAGACCCGGAAAATTAAATCTGAAAAAACCGGAAATTTTTCCGAGCCTTCACCGGCTGATTGTTAAATTAGGTAGATTGGGAGTAGGCAACCGTAAGTGAACATCGTAGGTGAAAACACTTCGGCAAAAGGCGTTCACCTACGGTCGCCTACTGTTAAGGGG
Source organism: Planctomycetaceae bacterium (assembly GCA_031257725.1). Classification (GTDB taxonomy): domain Bacteria; phylum Planctomycetota; class Planctomycetia; order Pirellulales; family Thermoguttaceae; genus WRKP01. Next base: position 3,345 of record JAIROD010000725.1, read on the forward strand.
AGCGTTTTCCGTTTGTGGGTGAAGGTTATTCTTTCGCCCTGAAAGGGCAACACAAGCCAGCCCGCCGCAACGCGGCGGGTTCAATGTAACCGTCTATTTTAATTTTTATTAGTCCTGCAAGGACATTTCCAATGTAGCCGTGTGTGCGGTGTACTCACCGTACACACGGAAAAATAACAGGATTGTAATATATCAGTGGAATTTTTCGGAGATTGAAGTTTATTTTTACCACCCCTGCCCCTCCGAAGGAGGGGAATGATTCCCCTCCTTCGGAGGGGCTAGGGGTGGTCATTCGGAGGTAACTGTCTATTTTTACGTTGTAATTAAATGCGACAAAAATAATTGCTCTTGATGTAAAATCTGTCGTATTCCGCCCTGAAAGGGCAATATAGGCTAGCCCGCCGCAACGCGGCGGG
>JAIROD010000747.1 GCA_031257725.1 Planctomycetaceae bacterium
ACCGCTTTTATCGTACACGTGTAAGACCGACGACGGATTACCGCCGACAACCGTTTCCGTTCCATCGCCCCAAGAGATTGTCCACGACGTTATTGTATCATCGCCCGGATCAGAACTCGCCAAATTAAGTACATAATTTTCATTCGGCAGCGATTTTGATTCACCGGAGATAATAAGCGTCGGAACAACATTTTTGATACAAAGAGATTTTTGCAGGTTGGTAACTTTTTCCTGATGCTGTTCCGTACCGGCAGTCTGAATATCTCCGCCCTTCGCATTTTCCGTTTTAAGAATAGCGGCGTATGTTGCGTATTGACCCGTCCAATAGGCGGACTGAACAATCGCGATGACTTCTTGTACTGAATATTTGTATTCGATATTCGGGTTTGCCGCATTCAACAACGCCGCAACCGATTCACGTTGCAACTCCTTAATTCCGTTACCATACCAATCGTAGGGATTATCGGTTGTCTTAAGCGCATCAAGAAGTGTTCCGACTGACCAGCAGGAATAAACGCCAAACACGCATTCAAATTTGTCTGTTGGCCGAAAACCTGTCAAACCGAGATAGCAATCTATTTTATTAGCAACCAAATACACGGGAACTTAGTATAGGTAAAAATCGTTGGTAATTTTTTATGAGTATACTCACTGCACCGTTTTATGTTTTGCAAACGGAAAATAATCCAAAACTTTTATCCCAATTAGCAGTCAGCCAGTGAACACCAGAAAAATTTCATTGGACAAATGTGTTACTTGTTGCGACTAGAACATCTTTTGGACAAATACATCAGTAAACACAACAGAATAATTCCTAGATTTATACCAACCGGGATAAGGTACCTTAAGTAACTACGTTCAGGAATAAAAGCATTGATATAATAGTCCCGTAATAATTCTTCACGAGAATTAAAACATTTGCCCTCTCTTTTTCCAAAAAGGTCTTGAATGATTTTTCTGTTTTCTTTGTACGAAATATTGCGATTTTCGATAAAGATTTTTTTTGAGAACAAAATAGGGGAATGAGAGAATTGGTCGTTTGGTTCTTTTTTACGCAGAACCACATAATCGATCAATTCACCGGTGGATTCATTGAACCAATATTGTTGTTCACCAAACTCATTTACTAATCGAAGTTCACTTTCTCGTTTATATTCCGAATTTGCCCAATTTTGAATTATATTTTTCTTGTACTCATTAAGAAAATAATCATTGTATTGAAAACATAAAGCAAGAGTACCAGATTTCTCGTTAACAACTCTAATCTGTGTTGCAATTTTTTCCAAACGATTCATCACTTCGTGAGCAGATTTTCTATGTACGAACAAATCTTGTAAACCATCACCAAAAGGATTAAATGTACTTATACCATGTGATTGAAAAAAACCATATCTATCAACTCGTGTTTCATGATAATTTGGCAGAGTGAAGGTCTTTACCGATTTTGTACCCAATGTTGGGGTATAATTCCTCAAATTCAGATTAATTTCATAATCGACAAACATTCGAGTTGTTCCTTCTAATTCACCGATCTGGTCATAATTTTCAATTTTTACCAAATAATTTTTTGTACTATTAAGCCAATTCATGTGTAATTGTATAACATCAATTGGTCGTAACATAAATTCTTGTGATTCCGAAACGTTTGTAATATTGAGCAATATTATCATTAGGAACCAAACAGATACTACATTAGTCATAATTTTTTATGGAATGAATTTTTCCCAAAACAATTTTTGCAAGCTGGTCAGGAATATCTGAACCGATAATATATTTCTGTTGGTTGGTCGTGGTAATCTGTACACCTTCTGTTCCGCTCATAAAATAAGCCCAACCATTATTTCCCATTCGAATTCCCCAGCCCCCAAAATCACGAATCGGACGAAATTTCACAGTTTCTACTGATAAAATATTTTTCAATTCCAGTCGTAAAACACGTAACCGGAATGTTCCCATACGTACCATCAAATATCTATCATCGACTTCAATAAAGAACCCCATCACTAACAACGGCAATAATTCACAAAGAAAAATTATCAATATTAACACAGTAATTATAGCGATAATACCGATGCTAGAAACAATTTTTGGGGTCAATAAAACAAGACAAAGTATTATAATGAAAGGTAACGTAATTCCATGCCATAAAATAAAACACCATGAAGGGTTTTGAGATTCGGTATAACATAGTAAAAGATGTTCATCTTGATACTGATAATTCGATCTCAATTTTTGTACATATCTTTTACGTATCTGTTCTCCAAAAAAGATACAAGAAATCGAATAAATAAAACAATATGCAACAAATAAAGACCAAAATAAGAAATTCCATTTTTGGGGAAAAGTATTTTCATCGTAACCATCTGTCCACAAATCCCAATGAAGACCGGCAATATCTGTTCCAGAAAAAGTAACCCATACTTTTGCCGGGCGTTTTGTCCCTTGATAGTACAAATAGACACTACGCAGATTTTTTTCATGATCAACAACTTCCGAGTGAACAGCATTTTCCAACTGACCAAAGAGTACGTCAATTTCAGATGCCCATTTCATCATATTCGAAGTATCTGATATTACAGTACGGAATTCATCTGTCACCTGATAAGATTGTAAATTTTCATTTAAATTTTTGTTGCAAATTTGATAGACAAAATTTTCGGCACTTGTTCTGATTTTTTCTTTTTCTGCACCGTTCAAACAGGATAATGCCGATAGATACAAAGTTACTATCATTAAAGCAATCACTATTTTATGAAAAGAAATATTTTTCATTGTTAAGCCATATTATTTGGGGCGTTTTTTTCAACTATGCACCGTCTGCTCCAATACCATATCCTGTTCCTACGTTAATATCTATACTCATACCAAATCCTACACCAGAACCAACACCTGTTCCTGTACCAGAATTGGCATTTATTCCTGAATTTGTATTTACAGTTGTTCTGGAATTAATTCCAGCATTAGCAGAACTTTGCGAGGACGAACTTGTCCATAATTGTACAGATGTCCAAAGAGCAAGAGCAAAATGCAATCCCACTGTTACTGAAACAACTATATTTAACAGACCAACAGCACTGTATGACAAAACCACAGCGGAATGTATTCCAACTGCAAAATAAGCAAGCACGAAAAAAGGGATGGCAGCAACGTTACGGTGTTTGACTGAATTACCGTACAGAAGAATGTGATTATGCTGAATAGAAAGCGATATTTTTTTTAAAAAATTAAAAGCGTCTGAATAGTGATCTTCTAAATATGATTGTAATTTCTTACAATCACCCTCAAGAAAATGCCAATCCGTTTTTTCCAATATTTCTTGCAGATTTTCCCCGTTATGCATATCGTCAATAACAATATCAAAATGTTCTTGCAATTTTTTGTAAATTTTTGAAGACTGTTCTTGAAAAAAATTGTCATTGATGAGCAAAAGGAAGTCCGATGCGCCTATTGGTAAATTGTGTTCGTCATCGAATCGAGCCAATAATTCAGGATTTCGGCTAAATTCTTGCAAAAGGTTTTGACGTTTCTCATCGTCGCCGATCAATCGAAGAAAACGATTCAGTGCCATCGAATTGATTGGCGTACCAAAACCAGTATCAATGATAAATAAATCTTTATCCATAGGAAATATTAAATTTGTTCTTGAATCGCAATTGGAATAAAAAATTGTAATGAATTAGACTATGTACGTGTTCATACTGTCGGTGAAATCAACTGGTTGAAGCGTCGCAAATATCATTTCAATTGTTATTACCGATACGGTTTATTCTTCTTTTGATAACTTAAAATTTTCCCGACAGTATTTTCCCTAATCACATTATTTGATAAAACATTTTACCTAAAAAAGAAACAAATTACAATAGGGGGGAATTTAAAAATCTTCCTCAATTTTAAATTTTTTAAAATATCCTCAAATAACGCCGAAATTTAGTGAAACTAGGTAAAATATTTGTTTATTTTTTTGTTATTGTTCCTTTTTATACCTGAATTATTGCAAAGAAAACAAACATTACTATGTTGGCTGATTTGTTTTTCTTTTCATTGTAATGAGTGTTTCCGGTAATTGCAATATTATGTGAATCAGCAAAGGCATAAAATTTTATGATTTCAATTGATATTGTAAAAAATAATCAACAAGATTATCGTTAATTAATTTAATCGGAATATCAACATACTCTTCCCCAATACCAAACTGAACCGTTCCGACATTCGATCCGTACAACATTCCCGACAGCGTTCCTGCAAACGCTTCAAAATCTGTTCCTAAAATTGCAGTACTGGCATTTTGGTCATACTCAAAAGTTACGGTAAGCGGTTTATCGGTTTGATCGCGATGAAGCCGGATAAACGGTTCTTGTTCGCCTTCGATTCCGTGTTGAATTGTTTCGACACGAATATTTGTCGGACGGTCATTATCTTTTATGGTAACAATCGCTTCAAAATTTTCGTCCAATTCATAATTCCCGTTACCGGTTGTCAAAACAATTCGGACAGTTTTGTCTGTTTCGATTAAGTTGTCGTCGAAAACAGTAATTGGAATATAAACGGAACTTTCACCGGCTTTGAACGTAAACGTACCAAAAGTTGAACCGGATTTCATACCGGGTAACTGTGCAAAATCATCGCCCCATGACTGCGGTACTTCCGGCAGAGTCGAAAATATAATTGAACGTTAATTCTTTCCGTGAATTATCGCGGTCAACACGGACATAACCATGTTCACCGCCTTCGGTTGCGTGTTTGATTTCACCGATGCGCAACGTTGTTTTGACATCATCGTCAAAGATGGAAACTTCAATCGTATTCCGGTTGTCATCAATATCATAAATGGTATTGACTCCGCCGACCGTTTCGTCACCCGGAATAATTGTAATCGAAACAGTACGTGTTCCGTCAATTAAAGAGTTGTCAATAGTACGAATAGGAATATCAACATAATACACACCTTTGGCAAAGGTAATAAATCCCGTTTCGGTATTCAACGCACTCATTCCGGGAGGGAACTCATAATCTTGTCCCAAAACACCGGTTGAAGTATTATTGATGCGATAATTCATCCGCAGCGCATTCGCCGCATCACTTCGCCAAACTCTGGCGTAACCATTTTCCAACCCTTCTGCCGCATCTTTTTTCGTTTCAAACCAGACTCGTGGTTTTATCTCGTTATCATAAATCAGGAGAGTCGTCTCGCGTTGAGACAGATCAAGATCATATTGAGGAACACCATCAATCAGATGCGGTTCCGCCAGATATAATGTAACTGTTTCGATATTCTCGGCAATGGAATCATCAAGAACATTGATGTCAATGTTTACCGTATCTTGACCGGCGGCAAAAGTTATAGAATCTGTCGAATGATATTGCGACAATCCAACAATAGTAATATCTGTACCGAATTGGGCGGTACTGCGGTCACTGACGTAACTATAATCTACCGTTAACGAGTTGGATATTTCATTGCGTTTAAGGGCAAAAGTTCCTTTGCCGCCGCCTTCCGTTCCATGGGTTACTGTTTCGAGCCAGACTGTCGGCGTGGGTGTTTTGTCGAAAATCTGAATCGTGGCAATACTGTACTGTTGATCGATGGTATAGGGAGTCTCTCCCGGGACATTGATCAAAGTAAGGCGGACAAGCTCTGTTCCTTCTACTTTGGAGTCTTCCTGTATTTTAGCGGTAATATCAACATACTTCTGACCATGAACCAATGTTACTGAACAGCGAACATTACCATTGTAAGGACCAACTTTATCAATCTCAATTCCACTAACTGCTGCTATAAGTCCATTAATTGTTTCTGCAACATCATCCGATTTTGCCCAACCGACATCCGTTGCTTGAACATTTCGGGGATCCACTAAAAAATGAACCGTCAACTGACCTTCCGTAGTATCACGTTCAAGACGAACGATTGCCGTATCACCTTCATACGCATCCTGAACAGACTGGAAGCCAACTAC
>JAIROD010000798.1 GCA_031257725.1 Planctomycetaceae bacterium
GAACAAAATAATCCTTTTTTGAATGTGATGGATTCGATGACAAAATTGGGACACAAAAGTGAACCAATACCAATGTCCTACTTGAATGAAATTTTACCAAATGATAAATTTAACATATCCTACTTTGACAAATTGTACTTCAAAAAAACATTCGTCTGTTCCAAAGAATTCTTTGAGAAAGAATTTATTGCGAAATGGGCGTAATGGTTTATTATTTTTTGAATATTTTTTTCAACAAAATTAACAGAATTTGCAGGATTTACAGAGTATTTTTTAATTTGTCCATTCTGTAAAAGGGCATCTCTAATAATTCAGTTTTTTATTTTCAACCTATTAATTAATAGTTAATAGTTAATAGTTAACGACGGGGTTTACCCCGTGTTTTGATGTTAAGTCAAACAACGCGGGGCAAGCCCACGCCGTTAATTTTCGGTAAAGTCTGAATGATGAGAGATTCCCTAAATTTTGTTAATTCTGTTGAAAAAAACAAGTTTTTAGAAATTACTTTAACATTAATTCAACCCAAAGGGAGAAAACAATGCGTATTTTGCAGATTTTATTTCTTGGTACAATGATGAGTTCATTGACCGTTGTTGCCGAAGACATAAAAATTAACGTTCAAAGACAAGTCCCGACTGTTTTTGAACAAAAAACCGAAGTCCAAAACTGGAAGCCAACCGAAACCGCTATCATTATTTGTGATATGTGGAATGAACATTGGTGTAAAGGCGCAACCGCCCGCGTTGGCGAAATGGCGCCGATCATGAATCAGGTTCTCCAAACCGCACGCGATAAAGGAATAACAATTATTCATGCTCCCAGCAGTTGCATGAATTTTTATGAAAACAGTCCGGCAAGAAAACGTGCAAAAGAATTTAATGATCCGCAAATCAAAGAATGGCTCAACGGTGAGGCGTGGAATAACGGGATTCCGTCGGAGAAAGGAATAAAGTGGCCGGTGGATCAAAGCGACGGCGGTTGCGATTGTGAACCAAAGTGCAAAGGCGGTTCACCCTGGAAACGACAAATCGAAACATTAATCATTGACGAAGATAAAGATTTGATCTCCGATAAAGGTGTTGAAATCGGTTCGTTTATGAAATCGAAAGGAATTAAAAACGTTATTTTAATGGGCGTTCACACAAATATGTGTGTGATTGGTCGTCCGTTTGGACTTCGCAATATGGTCAAACTCGGTAAAAATGTTGTGTTAATGCGTGACATGACCGATACCATGTATAACTCCCGAAGTTATCCCAACGTTTCCCATTTCAAAGGAACAGAACTTGTTATCGAATATATTGAAAAATATGTTTGCCCAACAATCCTTTCAACCGATTTTATCAATGGTGAACCATTCCGATTTAGTCAAGATGTAAGAGAATAACGAAAATTGTAATGATACTCAATCTTACTTTAAAATTTGATTGATGTATTTTATGTAATTCCTTGCGTTCTTTTGTAACCTTTGTGTCCCTTGTGCCTAAAACTGACTATCGTTAGAGTTTTTTAAAACAAAGATCACCACGTTTTTCACAAGGAACATAATGATTTTGGAAACGAAAACAGAACTTTCAAGTGTGCGGAATATATTCAGTGAGATTTTACAACGATTCAGTGGAATATTTGTTTTCGCAACATGCGATTATTCCTATTTATTAACGTCGCGGTTTCCCCTGCGATAGTTACTGCCAAACAAAAATTCTACTGAAATATTACCAGGATTTTAATAAATTGGTCATGCACGAAACAACAATTGCGGTGATTGACTCGAAGGCATTGTTAAAGGTTTTCGGTCCCAGTGATGAATATCTTCGGAAAATTCGAGAAGCATTTGCTGTTAAGGTTACGGTTGATGGTCATCAGATTTTGTTGCGCGGCGAACCCGACAACCTTCGGCGCAGTTCGTTTCTCTTGGAGCAATTGCAACAACTTGCACTTCGTAATAATTCCCTTGCGCCGGAAGATATTCAACGGGCAATCTCGGAAGTTCAACACGGCAAGGAAGTTACAAATATTAAATCATTGGAGGTTTACGGAGCGAAACAGATTCGTCCTAAAACTGCCGGTCAGGGGCGGTATGTGCAACTGCTCCGGTCGAAGGAAATTGTTATCTGTGTTGGACCGGCAGGAACCGGTAAAACATATCTTGCGGTTGCCAAAGCGATTGAATCGCTTAAAACAGAAATCGTTCGAAAAATTGTTCTTGTCCGTCCGGCGGTGGAAGCGGGTGAAAGTCTTGGATTTTTGCCCGGAGATTTGCAGGCGAAAATCAATCCTTATCTGCGTCCGCTTTTCGATGCGCTCGGTGATATGATGGAACGCGATATGTTGAAACGATATATGGAAGAAGACCGGATTGAAGTGATTCCGCTGGCGTACATGCGCGGACGAACACTCAATAACGCTTCGATTATTCTCGACGAAGCGCAAAATACAACGGTTGCCCAAATGAAGATGTTCCTGACTCGAATGGGTGATTCTTCGACGATTACTGTTTGCGGCGATACGACACAAATTGATTTACCGGAACACAAACGAAGCGGT
>JAIROD010000812.1 GCA_031257725.1 Planctomycetaceae bacterium
CAACATGTCGTCCCTAGCGGGACGGAATTTTTGGATCGTTCCCTTCGATTACTAATGTTCCCCAAAAATGGGAAATAATCAGCAAAAAAGTACGCCAAGACTGACGACTGAATAGTTACGATCACTTAATCTTAATTTTGTCCCACTTGTCCTTATAGACTAATGTCCTAATTACAGGGACATTAAAGACTATAAGGACAAATTCTTTATATCCGCTCTTCATGTCCATCAAAAAATACTTCCCGAATCGATGGATAAAAAGCATATTATTCGACGACGAAAACCGACTGTCCGCTAACACATAGCGAAACAGAAGATGCTGCTGTTCCACTGCTTGTGTTATCATCGAACGCATCATTTCATTCCGAACGGGACAAGCGTTTTGAATTGACATCATATTCTGCCAATATGTTGTCCCAAACGGGACAGAGAAATGAATATTTACCGCTACTAAATAGTTATCCACTATTTAGTTAATTGTTTAATCATTGTTTAATCATTCTTTTTGGTATTAGTCAGAGCAGTGTAGAAGTTGAAACGTTCTTCCACTTCACGTTGTGATTGTTCGATCAACCTTTCGAACACATCCGGCTTTGACCGATTCAATACCGCAAAACGATTCTGTTTCAATTCGAAATCTTTCACCGAACCTTCCGGCGTTTTCGACGCAATTTCAAGCGGTTGAGATTTGCGCGGGTCGTAGGTGTAAAGAGGCCAATAACCACATTTCACCGCTTCCTTTTGCAATTCCAAACCAATTTTCATGTCCGCCATACCGTGCGCAATACAATGAGCATAAGCAATAATTAACGACGGTCCCGGATAGGCTTCCGCCGCCCGAATCGCTTTGATTGCGTGATTCGGATTCGCACCAATAGCAATTTGAGCAACATAAACATTGCCGTAAGCCATTCCCATCATGCCGAGATCTTTTTTACGGGTTGGTTTTCCGCCTGCTGCAAATTTTGCAACCGCTCCTTTCGGAGTGGACTTCGACGCCTGACCACCGGTGTTCGAATAAACTTCCGTGTCAAGAACCAAAATATTAATGTCCCGCCCCGACGCAATCACATGGTCAAGTCCGCCGTAACCAATATCGTAAGCCCAGCCGTCGCCGCCAAAACACCAGCAACTCCGGCGTACCAGCGAATCCGCAATATTAAGCAAATTCAATCCGGTAACACATGCGTCCGGCGTTGTTTTATCACACGTTCCGTGATCCAAACACGCTTGAACTTTCGCCTTGAGTTCGGCAATCCATTGACGTTGTAACGCAATTTCGGCTTCGGTTTCCTGTTTATTGTTCAGAATATTGTCAACAAGTTCCGCACCGATCTGTTCACGTTTTGCCGTTAAAATTTCTTTAGCGTAAGCGTTTTGCTGATCAACCGCGACACGAAGCCCCAGTCCAAATTCGGCGTTGTCTTCAAACAACGAATTACACCACGCCGGTCCGCGACCATTGGCATCTTTTGTGTACGGAGTTGTCGGCAAGTTCCCGCCGTAAATCGAGGAACATCCTGTTGCGTTGGCAACCAACATCCGATCGCCAAAAAACTGTGTAACCAGTTTGACATACGGCGTTTCACCGCAACCGGCACACGCACCGGAATATTCAAAGAGCGGCAGTAAAAGTTGCGACCCCTTGATGCTGTCGGCATTGACTTTGGAGCGGTCAACTTCGGGAATCGAAAGGAAGAAATCCCAATTTGCCCGTTCCGCTTCAAGATGGTCAACTTTGGGTTCCATATTAATTGCCTTACGTCCTTCAACCGCTTTGTTTTTGCCCGGACAATTTTGAACACAAAGACCACAACCAACACAATCATCAGGAGCAGGCTGAATGACCGCTTTGTTGCCGGGAAATTCTTTGCCTTTCCAATCGGTTGAATGAAAAGTTTTCGGAGCGTTTGCCAACAAATCGGGGCTGAATGTTTTGAATCGAATCGCCGCGTGCGGACAAACCAACGAACATTGTCCGCATTGCAAACAAACGGAGGAATCCCAAATTGGAATGTCGATAGCGATATTCCGTTTTTCGTACTGAGAAGTTCCGGTTGGGAAAGAACCATCGGCAGCCGGAAGCAACGCACTCACCGGTAAATCATTTCCGCGTGCCGCAAGAATTTCACCGAGAGTTTCCTTGACAAACTTCGGCGGATTGCCAACCGCTCCGGTGTGGCGATGTAATTGCGATGAAACGGTTTGCGGATATTGAACCTCTTTAAGTGCGGCAACCGCCGAATCGACCGCATCGTAATTCTTTTGAACAACCGCATCGCCTTTCTTGCCGTAAGTTTTTTTGATTGCTTTTTTGATATGTCCGATGGCTTCTTCGGAAGTCGGAAAGAGTTTTGCCAACTGGAAAAAACAGGTCTGCATCACCGTGTTGAGACGGTTTCCCATTCCGGCTTCACGGGCAACCGTAACAGCATCAACAACATAAAACTTTGCTTTTTTGTCGATAATTTCCTTTTGCAGTTCTGCCGGAAGATGATCCCAAACTTCATCGGGACCGTAAGGCGAGTTAAGCAGGAAAGTTCCGCCTTCGACCAATGGTTTTAACATGTCCAGTTTTTCGGTAAAGACAAATTGATGACATGCGATAAAATTTGCCTTCGTAACAAAATAAGAACCTTTAATCGGCCGCGGGGAAAACCGAAGATGAGATTCCGTTACCGAACCGGCTTTTTTCGAGTCATAAACGAAATAACCTTGCGCGGAAAGATGGGTGTTTTCGCCGACGATTTTTGTTGTATCTTTGTTGGCTCCGACCGTTCCGTCGCTGCCGAGACCAAAGAACAAACATCGTGTTACATCGTCCGCTTCTGTCGAATATTGCGGATCATACGGCAAACTAAGATTTGTTACATCATCGTTGATACCGATAGTAAATTCGTGTTGTGGATTGGGTTTTGCCAATTCATCGTAGATTGCTTTTGCCATTGCGGGTGAAAATTCTTTTGACGAAAGACCGTAACGTCCGCCGATAACTGTTAATTGATCACCGGTTCGGTTTTCGGCAATTGCGGTAACAACATCCTGATACAACGGTTCACCCAATGCGCCGGGTTCTTTTGTTCGGTCAAGAACCGCAATTTTCTTAACTGTTTTTGGCAATGCAACGGTGAACGCGGCACCGTCGAATGGACGATAAAGCCGGACATTGATGAGACCGATTTTTTCACCGCCTTTGACGTGATCAAGATATTCTTCGACAATTCCGGTGGACGAACCCATTGCGACAATCACGCGGTCGGCATCGGGTGCGCCGAAGTAATCGAATAGATGATAAGATCGTCCGGTTAATTGGGCGAATTTATCCATTTCCGCCTGAACGATTGCGGGGACTTTGTTGTACACGGTGTTGCAGGCTTCGCGGGCTTGAAAGAAAACGTCGGGATTTTGGGCGGTTCCTTTGAGCAAGGGACGATCCGGCGAGAGTGATCGTTTACGAAATGCTTCGATAGCTTCCATATCGAGCATTTTCTTGATTACGTCATCGGAAATTGGTTCGATTCGGTTGACTTCGTGAGAAGTTCGGAAGCCGTCAAAGAAATGCAGGAACGGCAAACTTGCTTTGTAGGTTGCGGCGTAGGCGATCATCGCCATATCGTGAGTTTCCTGAATAGTTCCTCCGCCGATGAACGCCCAACCGGTACTTCGGCATGCCAGAATATCGCTGTGATCGCCGAAAATCGACAGGGCATGAGTTGCGACGGTTCGGGCGGAGACATGAAAAACGGTAGGGGTTTGTTCGCCTGCTACTTTGAACATAATAGGAATCATCAGCAGCAAACCTTGTGAGGCGGTAAACGTACACGTCATTGAACCGGCTTGTAAAGAGCCGTGAACAGCTCCTGCGGCACCGGCTTCGCTTTGCATTTCCACTATTTGTGGGATTGTACCAAAGATATTTTTCTTTCCTTTTGCCGCCCAGTCATCTGCGAGTTCGCCCATAGTGGAGGACGGAGTGATTGGGTAGATTGCCATCACTTCATTACAAGCATGGGCAATAAGGGTTGTTGCTTCGTTTCCATCGACCATTAAAAATCGTTTGTCGCTCACAGGAAATCTCCTAAAAAGTGTGGGGTTGAGGTTGCCCGGCCGGTTGGCGGCTGGGATTAATTTGCTCCTGACTGTAAATTCCGCCATGGCAAAAAGGCAGAATTTTTTATAGAAAAATGATACCGAACATAAGAAAGAACGTAAAGTCCCCCCCTTGACCACCAAAAGTATCTACACATTTTTTTCCCGGCGTTTACCGTGTGGTTTGTTAAAATAGATAATTTTTTTGTGGCATCTCTAATAATTCAGGATTTACCGAACGTTAACGGCGTGGGCTTGCCCTTGTTATACCACATAAGTATCTCTTGTTTTTTTAGTCATGGTGGTTAGAATTTTCGAGTGTTTTAGTCGTTTTTTTTATCTGGGGGCTTAGTTCCCAATTTTATTAACTATTTTG
>JAIROD010000899.1 GCA_031257725.1 Planctomycetaceae bacterium
AGCTCATTAATATCGGTTTCAACTGCGGGTTTCTTTTGACGACCATCTTGAAATAACTGTTCTATATGAGTAACAAGATGGGATTTCCATTTCGTGATCACTTGAGGGTGAACTTGGAAATGGGATGAAAGTTGCGAAAGCGTCAACTCCTGCTTGAATGCCGCAAGAGCAACTTTCGCCTTAAAAGACGGTGAATAACGGACGCGTTTCTTCGACATAAAATCCTCCAAAAAAAATTTAAATTTCTACACTTTCTCAACCTTATTCACCTCTCCAGTTTTTACAGTCCACCCCTCTTTTGGCTGCTAAGGTTTTTTATTAAATGGTTTTGTTTAGAAAATAAGGTTGAAAATAAGGTTTGTTTGAACTGTTTTTAAGTTAGCGAAAAGGTCTAATTAATAGGCAGAAAATAAAAAATGGAATGATGAGAGATGCCCAATGGAAATTAGGAAACTTGGTACTATCTAATTGAACAACCACCCTCTGAACGCTAGGAAAAAATTTCGTCTTGACAGGATTGAGGGGAATTTCTATGATTCACCGAAAGTTGACGGCGTGGGTTTGCTCCGCGTTGTTAGGCTTAACCCCAAAACACGGGGTAAACCCCGTCGTTAACTAATAGGTTGAATTATTAGTGATGCCCTAAAATTGATCCGTTTAATCATCCCGAACATAAAACCCCAATCCTTAGTGTGTTCATTTTTTCAAATGAGGAAAATAATGAGAAAATCCAGTTTATTTTTTGTCCGGACATCCCTAGCTTTACTCATGTTCGTGTTGAGTTTATTCGTGAGTGACAAAGCGGAAGCACAAAATCAACCGTTGCAGACGGTTCTCGCAATACCGGAAGTTGTTGCCGAAGTCAATGGCGATAAAATTATGAAAACCGATCTCGCTAACGAATGTCTCCGTTTGCACGGTTCAGAGGAATTGAAAGATTTGGTCAAAAAGTTTTTGATTCAAATTGAATGTTCCCGATTAAATATCACCGTTACGCAACAGGAAATCAACAACGAAGTGGAACGGATGGCAAAAGCATTCAAGTTTTCTACGGAGGAATGGCTTGATCTGCTGGAAAAAGAACGTGGAATGACACCGGAAGCCTACATGGAAGATATTATCCAGCCTATTTTGGCTATCGGTAAGCTGGCAGGTTCCCGAATGACTGTTACCGAAGAAGAAATTCAACGCGAAATGAACGCCCGATACGGACCGGCTGTTCAGGTACGGCAAATCGTACTGGGATCACGTAAAGATGCCGAAAAAGTTTGGGCCGATCTCAACGCCAATCCGGAATCATTTCCCTCCATCGCCAAAAATCGTTCACTCGATCCGGCAAGTCAACCTTATGGCGGATTAATTCACCCAATCCGGCAAGGTTCTACAAATCCGGAAGTTGAAAAAATTGTGTTTACTCTGAAACCGGGAGAAATTTCACCAATTGTCGAATGGCCGGCGGAACAGTTCCTGATTTTCCGCTGCGAACAACATTTACAACCGCAAAATATCGATAAAACAAAAGTTCGGGAACAATTGATTACAAAAATCCGTGATACAAAAACGCGGTTGGCGGCGGAAGAGGTGTTCCGTGATCTGCAAAACCGCGCCCGAATTGAACTTGTTTTCGGTAATCCATCGCGAATGGCGCAACTCCCCGGTGTTGCGGCAATTGTCAACAATCAGAATATCAGTCAAAAATATCTCGCGGAAATCTGCCTGAAACGTTATGGTAAAGCCGTTTTGAACGATATGATTAGTAAACTGATTGTCGAACAGGCGTGCCGGAAACAAAATATTGTGATTACCGAGACCGATATTGATCGTGAAATCCGTGAAATGGCAATCAAATATCTGCCGTTACGTCAAGACGGTTCACCGAATATCGAGCGGTGGATGAAAATGAAAACGGAAGAAAGTCGGATGAGTCCCAATGTTTACCGCACCAATACCGTTTGGCCCGTTCTTGCGCTTAAACGGCTTTCACGTCCTTTGGTTCAAGTTACCGAAGAAGATATTCAACGCGGCTTTGAATCGAATTTCGGTAAAAAAGTCCGTTGTCTGGCAATTGTGTTTGACCCGAAAGATCAACGCCGTGCGCAGGAAGTGTGGGAAATGGCAAACCGTAACAAAACTCCCGAATATTTCGCCCAATTAGCCGAAAAATATTCGATGGACCCGGAAAGCCGTATCGCCAAAGGGGTGATTCCGCCCATCAGCCGTTACTGCGGACAACCGGTATTGGAAAACGAAGCATTCGGATTGTTGCCCAATGAATTATCGCAACTCATTCAAGTGGACGAAAATTGGGTTATTCTTTATTGTCTCGGACATGAGCAGCCAAGTATTACCGATATTAATGAGGTGAAAGCCGATCTTGTTGCAGATATTTTTGAAAAGAAACAAAATATCGCAATTGCCAAATATTATGAAAATTTATTCAATCAGGCGGCTATCGACAATTACTTAACTAAGGAATCGCGGAATCCCGAAATCGAAAAGGCAATGCGCGGTGAAACAGAGAAAAACAAACAAGCCGCCGGAATACCCACAACTCAAGTTCAATAATTTTTGTTATTGTACCGAAATTTGGTAATATATCAGTGAAATATTTTTTGTATTTATTCAGTAGTTTGGTTGTGTTCCTGAATTTTTCCGTCCCGATAGGGACGCCCTATTGGTAGAAAAAATGTAATTAAAAAAGTCCGCATCCCGTAGGGATGCAATATTGGTAAGATTTATTGATTTATTTATTTATTTATTTATTTATTTATTGATTGATTGATTGATTGATTGATTGATTGATTGATTGATTGATTGATTGATTGATTGATTGATTGATTGATTGATTGATTGATTCCTGATTTTACCAACATATCGTCCCTAACGGGACGAACATTTTTAATCGTAATCGCTTTCTACCAATATGTTGTCCCTATCGGGACAGAAAAACGAACAT
>JAIROD010000900.1 GCA_031257725.1 Planctomycetaceae bacterium
AACTGTGAAACTCATTCAATTGCGATTCATTTTTTTCTTGCCGAGTTGTTTTTCGGCAATGTTTCGCGGTTATTTCAATAAAACCTTATAAAATAAGGAGATTGACAATGAAAAATGTAATGATGTGTTTGGTTGGGATTTTGGCGTTTTTCGTTGAAAAATGCCAAATGTTAAAATGGGCAAGACAGGGGGGGGGGGCAGTATGTATAGAAATGGAAAGAATTGAGAGTGGAAAGTGTTCGGTTTTTCAATGTTTTTCCGCAAAATTCTCAACTCTTTTCCGTTCTTCACGGTTCGGCTTTACTTTAGTCGAACTTCTTGTGGTGATTGCGATTATCGGGGTGTTAATCGCTCTTCTGTTGCCTGCCGTTCAAGCAGCGAGAGAAGCCGCAAGGCGAATGCAATGTTCGAACAATATGAAGCAATTGGGAATCGGATTACACAATTACCATGATGTGTATGACGCATTTCCAGCACAAAGAGGTTATTTGCGCGGCGGAGGCTTATGGGGAGCTTTTTTTCAGATTCTTCCGTTTCTCGAACAGCAAGCTGCTTATGATGCACTCAAAACAAGTCCCGGTTCAGCCGGAACAATTGTCGCTAATCCTGGTCCTGATCTTGCCAGTGTTGTGCTTCTCGGAGAGTTTTCGGTTTCATCTTTCTGTTGTCCTTCCGACCCAACGGCAAGACAGAAAAATACGCAAACCAGCCCCAACGGTCCGTTATACAAAACGAGTATGCGGCTTTCCACTGCGGATATCGTTCTCAATAATCTTGATAACGGGAATTGGTCACACTTCACCGCAGGACAATGGCGGGCAAGAGCTCCATTCCTTGAGTTCACATGGCATTCGACCGCTTCATTCCTCGATGGTACTTCAAATACCATCATGGCAAGTGAGTCGGTAACATCAAACGAATTGTATTCAGACCGGACAATTAAAGGCGGTATCGCGTTTGAATCCGCAATTTATGGAGGAAGTAACGATATTGATCCGGCTCAATGTCTCGCGGTACGTGATACCGGTGATCCGAGTCTTATTAAAACAAGTAAATACGACTCCACAAAAGGAAGTTGGCGCGGCGGACGTATTGTTGATGCAAGACCCGCAATGACCGGATTCAATACGGTTTTACCGCCTAATTCGCCTAATTGTTATCGTGCCGATGTAGGATCATGGGGATTTTACAGCGTTTCAAGTTATCACACCGGCGGAGTCAATTCAGTGTTCGGCGACGGTTCCTGCCGATTTATTTCCGAAACAATTCACTGCGGAAATCTCAATGCCAAACACAAACCGCGCGAATATTTCAATGCGGCAAGCCCATTCGGTGTTTGGGGAGCAATCGGTTCCCTCAATGGAGGTGAAACCGCTATTCCATAAATTTGTTTCAATAATTTGGACTATAATTGGGGTAATATTTCGGTGGTTTTGCCAGCCAATTTCCAATCGTCCACAAGCCGAAGCAACGTTTCGGCGAAATATTGCCCCTACCGCTTGATTTTTCACGTATGTACACGTATGTAATTGTCCGCCAAAATTCCACTGAATAATTACAAATAAATTTAAACCTTAACATTTATTTAATTCTATGTTCAAACCATTTCGTTATGTTGTTTCTTTATGTTTATGTGTTTCCTTTTTGTCGGGATGTCATCAATCGCTGCGCCCGAAAGGACTTCCGCCTCTCCATCCCTGCACGATTACCGTAACTCAAAACGGAAATCCCGTCGCCGATGTGTCCGTACAACTTGTTTCCAAAGAGGAAAGTGTTTGGCCTGTTACCGGAACAACGGACACTTCAGGCAATGCGGTTTTAGTAACTTACGGACAATTTCAGGGTGCTCCCGTTGGTGATTACCTTGTCGTTCTTTCCAAAAGATTGACGGAACCCAAAACACCGGTCAATGAATACGTTTCAGGTGTGACCGAAGTCTATTCACTTATCGACACCCAATACACCCAACCGGAAACAAGTCCACTGGAAATGTCGGTCAAAAAAGGACGTAATACCATGTCCTTCGAAATAGGTTCTCCAGTTCGGGTTTTAGTCGATACAATTCGTCCGGGAACTTGAATCGGGAATCGTATTATGATAGACTATGTCTCGCGTTTTAAAATTCGTCGGTCATTCAATAAAATTTACGGGAGAATTGAAGTCAACTAAAATTCATTTTATCCGCGAATGATCATGAAAAAATGAGTGAAAGTTTGTGTCAATTCATGGATAAAAAGAGTTTTTTAAAAACTGTCCAATGATATTTTTTGAGGTTCCCAATTGAGTTTTATCGACATTAAAAAAATGAGAGAGTTTAATATTGCCGGTCCCTGTAACAGCGCAAAGCATTACATGATCAACGCCTCCACTCGTTTGCAAGGCGTAGAACAGTTGATAGATAATGAGCAATATTTTGTGATTCATGCAGCGCGTCAAAGTGGGAAAACAACCTATTTGCAGGATTTAACAAACAGACTTCATGCCGAAGGAAAATATTACGCATTGTATTGTTCGTTGGAAACAATGCAAAACGTCATTGAACCGGAACGCGGCATACCGGAAATCGTACGCAATATTAAAAACGAACTCGAGGAAATGGAAATTCCACACTGTTCGGATTTTGCCAAAGATGCGGATTATGAAAATTTCACCGGCGTTTTGAAAACATCGCTCAAACGATTCTGTAAATTATTGGACAAACCGTTGATCATTTTATTTGACGAGGCGGATTGTTTGAGCGAGGGAACCCTGATTTCTTTTCTCCGACAATTGCGGGATGGTTACAATAATCGATCGAAACATGTTTTTGTCCACTCAATCGCTTTGGTCGGTATGCGCAATATCCGCGACTATAAGGCAAAAATCCGTCCCGACAGCGCAACATTGGGCAGTGCCAGTCCGTTTAATATCATTAAAAAAGCATTAACGTTACGTGATTTTACCGAAGAAGAGATTGGACAACTTTATCATCAGCATACTGACGAAACCGGACAAATATTCGAAAATAACGCCATCAAATTAGTTTATGAACAGACACAGGGGCAACCTTGGCTGGTGAATGCGATTGCCAACGAAGTCATTGTAGAAATCTTACAGTCGGACTACCAAAAACCGGTAACGGTGGAATTAGTGAACGAAGCCATCCAAAACATCATCTTGCGGCGTGATACGCATATTGATAGTTTGCTTGAACGATTGAAAGAGGAACGTGTTCGCAAGGTGATAGAGCCGATTATTGTGG
>JAIROD010000011.1 GCA_031257725.1 Planctomycetaceae bacterium
CCTTTTTTTTAATAAGGTAATAAGGTTTGTTTGTTGTGGGAACAATGGCTACTAAGGTTGTTTTGTTTGAAAATAAGGTAAAAATAAGGTTTGTTAAAGCAATCCAATACCTTTTCGAAAATTCCACTGAAATATTACACCTGATGAGTATTTCCTGATAATACACTCCTACTGAATAATGACAAAAAACGATTACTCATCAAATTCAAGACCGCGTATTTTTGATCGCTCATGCGTAACATGAGTGAACACTAATTGTTTACCGGCTTGTTTTCATTTGAAAAACAGGTATCATGGAATCCTTCATTATAACCCTTATAATCCTTTTGCCTTTTTTTCCCGACATTGAAAATGTTTTAGAGATATGTAGGGATGTTAGGGACAATTAGGAAGGAATATGTTAAATCATGGTGATTCAGTTCATGTCTGTTGCTGTTGAATTTCAATCGGTGAGTTTTTCTTACGAAAGTACCAATGTCGTGGAAAATGCAACCTTTGATATTAAAACCGGCGATTTTGTGTCGATTATCGGTCCCAATGGCGGCGGGAAAACAACCCTGCTAAAACTGATGCTCGGAATCCTTAAACCAGATCAAGGTTCTATCTGCTTGTTTGGATGTCCGCCGCGATTAAATTGTTCAAAAGTCGGTTACACGCCTCAGTTTTTGAGTGTTGATTTTAGTTTTCCTTTGTCGGTATTGGATGTTGTTTTGATGGGACGTATCCGAACCGGTTTTTCACTGTCGCACCTCTGGTATTCTCAAAAAGACCGTAACGCCGCACGCCATTCGCTTCAAATTCTGCAACTCGAAGAATTAGCCGAAATCCCGTTTCGTAATCTTTCCGGCGGTCAACGTCAACGTGTTCTGATTGCCCGCGCCCTCTGCGGTGAACCGGAAATCCTACTCCTCGACGAACCAACCAATAATATCGACGCCGCCTCAGAACAAATTTTGTTCGATACCTTGACCAAATTGAATCAATCAATGACAATTGTAGTGGTTTCACACGATATTGGTTTCGTTTCCCAATGTGTTAAAAACGTTATCTGCGTCAACCGAACTGTTGCCGTTCATTCGGCTTCCGCAATGAATGGACGAACAATTCACGACCTGTATGGTCAACACGGAATGAAATTAGTATTGCACGACCATTTTTAAGATTTATCCGGAAATCCGGTTTTCCGTTGAAAAAACGGAATTTCATTTTCCGGTTTGTTGTAAGTTTTACACTCATCACTCTTAAATATTCAATATTCGGCTTTGAACACAGAAAACGCGGAATACATGGAAAAAAGAATTACTAAAATTCTATGCCGTGTTTTTCGGTGAGTTCCGTGTTCAAAAGATGAAACCGAATTTTACGGTAAGATGAGTTTATTTAACCCCAAAGTTTGTTTATTTCACAGGAGACTCAAAATGAAACGATTCATTTGTTTAGTGTTTGGTATTTCACTTTTAACATTTACCGGTTGCCCGCCGCAACCGCAACCGCAACCGCAACCAACTCCGGTTCCCACTACAAAATCAATAGTTTCACCGGGAACAACAGAAACAAAATTTGAACCCCAAAAACCGGAAGAATCGAAAACCGAATCGCCAAAACCGGAAGAATCCGAAACGGAATCCACTAAACCCGATGTTGCGAAGGAAGTTGGCGAAGCGGTTAAAGAAACAAAAGAAGCCGCTGCTGCGGTTGCCCAAGTTACCGTCGAAAAGGCAAAAGAAACCGTAGAACAAGCGAAAGAAACTGCCGCAAAAGCAGTCGAAACAATTAAAGAAACTGCGGGAAAAGTTGTTGAAAAAGTCGAAACCGCTGTTGCCGGAAGTGAAAAAGAAATCGATTCGCTTCTTGGCGATGCTGCCGGTAAACCAAAAGAAATTCTTGATATTATCAAGAGTTACAAAACCAAACGGGCATTCGATTCGGCAAAGAATGCAGCACGAAAACCCAAAGTGTTCTCAAAATTACCGGAAGAACTCCATAACCCTGACGGAATGACGATCAACGACAAAACCGGTACACTTTTTCTTTCCAGCCCAAATTTCAATCGCCGACCGGACGATAAAGGCACAAAAATTCATCCGGGTTATCTGGTCAAAGTCAATCTTGATGGAACAACCGAAAATGTGTTGACGTTTGAGGAGGTTGAAAATATTCAGGTTCCATCAACAAAGCAAATCGGACCGATGGGACTTGATTTCGGACCCGATGGTCATCTTTACGTTTGCGATAACCAATATTTTTTCGATACAACAAATAAATCCCGGATTCTTCGCGTTTTAATGGACGGCGATCAACCGACCGGAAAAATTGACGTTGTTGTTGAAGGGATTAAACTGGCAAACGCTATTCTTTGGCTTGAAGATAAAGTGTTGCTCACTGACACGTTCCTTGATCTGGAAGGCGAATTTGGCAGCGGTTGTGTCTGGAAGTTCGGCAAAGACGAAATTCTAAATGCCGGTTCCGGTGAAAATCCGCCAATCAAATTGAATCCGCTCAAAAAGGTTGAAGATGATCCGCATTGCGTGACCATTCAAACGGTTAAAAAAATCCCCGGCGGCGGGAATGGGGGAGCGGATGGAATTACTGCCGATTCGGACGGAGTTGTGTATTTCGGCAACTTCGGAAACGGTGAAATGTACCGGCTTGTTTTCGACGCAGAAGGTAAAGGAGCCGTCGATATTATTCATCCCGCCGGAACATATTTTCATTGTTGTGACGGAATCTATTTTGACAAAGGAACCAATAAAGTTTACGTAACCGATTCGGCAAGTAATGCTGTTCACGCTTTTACTCCGCCGAAAGCGGATGAACCTGCCGTATTCGAAACAATTTGGGAAAGTCCGAATACGGATGGAGCCGACGGTTCACTCGATCAGCCATGCGAAGCGGTTGTGATCGGGAAAAAGTTAATCATCGCCAATTTCGATTGGCCCTTCCCGGAATTACTCAACACCGCCAGCGATGAACCTTCAACGTTAAGCGTCATCGAACTGGAATAAGAAAGATTTAACAGCAACAAATTCCTGTTGTCCCCGATGTCCCTAAAATCCGGGGACAAAAGGGACATTAGGGATTATGGAGACAGATTATCTTGAATTTCCTGCGTCTAAAAAGCAAGAGAGTTTTCGAGAGCGAATCGGATGTTGAAGTTTTCGGACTGCTTTCGCCTCAATTTGGCGAACACGTTCACGAGTTACCGAAAAAATCTTGCCGACTTCATCCAGTGTGTGAACAGAGCCGTCCCCCAGACCAAACCGGAGTTTAATGATTTCCCGTTCCCGATTGGTCAGGGCTTGGAGTACATCGTCAATCCGGTCGCGTAATGATGCCCGAGTTAATTCGTCGTCGGGGCGTAACTGTTTTGAATCTTCCAGTAATTCGCCAAAAGAACTCTCTTCCATCATTCCAATCGTTTGGTCAAGTGAAAGCGGTCGATGACCGATTTGCATAATTTGAGAGATTTCCTTACTGGAGAGTTGACATTGTGATGCCATCTCTTCAATGGTTGGTGATGCTCCGGTTTTGTACTGAATATCCTGATAAACGCGATGAACACGGTTCAGAGTTTCCTGCATGTGAACGGGAACGCGGATTGTTCGGGCGTGATCGGCGATAGCGCGGGAAATTGCCTGACGAATCCACCATGTCGCATAAGTTGAAAATTTACAGCCGCGATGTTTTTCAAATTTATCAACCGCTTTCAACAAACCGGTATTACCTTCCTGAATCAGGTCAAGGAAGGTCAAACCGCGATGACGATATTTTTTGGCAATCGAAACGACCAACCGGAGATTTCCCGCTGAAAAAGATCGTTTTACGTCGGCATATTCATCGTGAAGTTTTTTGGAACAACGGATATAATGATTGAGTGATTTTGGAGTTTCAAGGACATGACGGATTAAACGGTGAAGTTTTTTACGATTACGGAAAAGAAAACCGGAATGAATCGGAATCAGATGTTGTTTAAGTTTACGAATTTTTTTCTGCAACGAATTCATTGTGGACATGATTTTTTCGAGCCGCTCAAAATACGGCATCAAAAGAGCGATACGAAAACGGAGTTCTTGAATGAGGCGGAACGCCCGGCGGCGACGTAACCGAATGCGATGATAAACCGTTTTCTTTTCAGCGCGGGAAGTGTTATGTGAAACGATAATATGAAAATCTTTTCGGTTTTCGGCGTAGATTTTTTTGAGAGTTTCGATGTGAACGGTTATTAAACGCCCGATATGCTGTCGTTGTTGCCGATCAGAAACGGAGATATCTGCCATCTGGTCTAACCGCAAATGTCCCGTCTGAACTTTTTTCAGAATTTTTATTATTTGTATGAGCAAATAATCGTTAGCGAGAATGAACCGGTAAAAAGCTTTGCGGGACAGTTCAATTTTTGTTGTCGCTTCGTTTTCCTCCTGAAGAGTCAGAAGAGGAAGTTTTCCCATTTGCATGAGATAAACATGGATTGGATCGGAAAGTAATTCGGCTTCGGCTTGTTTTTTCCATTCCTCATCACTCGCTGATTCGGTTTCAGGCAATCCCCGAACCGATGACCATGAAATACGGCGTGATTTTGCCATAAAACTGTTGTTGTCCTCAACAAGATGATAATCCGAAAAAATTTCGGCTTCTTCCGAATCAGCTATTGGGAGTGTGTGAAAGGAATTGACACGAATCATGGCGATATTGTTTTTTTTTCAAAATAGGAATAGATTCGTTCCCGATAATCCATATTATCGGTAAATAACAAACTTCAATCCGACACAAAATATTTTTTTTAGTCAGATCGTGGGCAATGGAAAATAATAAAAAATTCCCGACTTTTTCAATTACATTTCATCATTTGATTTACTTACAAAACTGAAAAAATCAAAGGGACATCTCTAATAATTCAATTTTTTATTTTCTGCCCATTTGTTAGCGACGGGGTTTACCCTGTGTTTCGGGGTTAAACCTAACAACGCGGGGCAAGCCCACGCCGTTAACGTTCGGTAAATTCCGAATTATTAGAGATTCCCAAAGAATATTTTTGGCAATAACAGTTAAACTTTGATGACAAATTTTGATGCAGATTTCATGCCAAATGACACACTTTTAATTATTTTCTTAACTTGTTTTGAGAGCAAAGGTTAGAGCGAAAAAGTTAATTTTAGTGTTGGCGAAATGAATTTCAAAGTGTATCATTTTGCACATTATCTCTTATTTGTATTGTTAAGTGTGTCAAAATAAAACACTCAAAAAACAGATAGTGAAGAATCTCTCATCATTCAGAATTTACCGCAAGTTAACGGTGTGGGCTTATCCCGCGTTGTTAGGCTTAACCCCA
The DNA here is from genome assembly GCA_031257725.1 of Planctomycetaceae bacterium. Taxonomy (GTDB): domain Bacteria; phylum Planctomycetota; class Planctomycetia; order Pirellulales; family Thermoguttaceae; genus WRKP01. The sequence goes on from JAIROD010000011.1 coordinate 5,327, forward strand.
AACACGGGGTAAACGTCGTTGACAATCAATTTTATCCACAGATTAAACAGATTGTCGCAGATGGGGTGCGTTTGTTGGTTTGACTGGCGGGGTTCACTCCGCGTTTGTATCGCGATTCACCCCGTAACCTTATTAAAGCTAATTTAACACGCCAGTCTCTGAACGCTAGGAAATTATTCTTTCGGTGTGAATACAGGCAAAACCCTAAAGAAAATCCGACCATTTTGGAACAGAACATTTTGACCGTAAGCCGTTTGAACTGTTGTGCCGTTAGAATTGGGAACGATCTGGTTGATTTTGGAAATCAACGTTTGATCGATAAATTCGTGTGAATCCAAAGGGAATAGTTCTGTTACATGATGATTGGTTCCGGTTTGACCGAGAATAATATCACGATTAGAAGAGTCGGAAACAACGAAGGGGTTGGAATTTTGAGAAACCGATTTTAGAAGACTCGGTGCTAATTGAATCTGAGATAGGTCAATCGGAACAGACTTGACCGAAGTAGAATTGACTGAAGTAGAATTAAGCGACGAATGGTCATAATCAGCTGTTTCGGTCAGCATCACCGGAAATTGAGTAGGTTTCAGTTCCTGCCAACCGGATTGAGTTAAATTAATCGGAGAAGAATTGTCAATCGGTGTCGGATTTTCCGGCTTTCCTTGAAGTTGTGTGTAGTGGTCGATACTTTTATTGATTTCGTGAATTTTAGATTGTGTAAGATAATTTTGGGTCTGATTCTTGACGTAATTGATAACCGGAAACGCGATTACCGCAATAAGAATACCAACTGCAATAGATATACTAAAATCAAACCATCGACGATTTTTCTTGACCTGTTTTGGAGTCGAGACTTTCGAATGTTCACGGGAACGGGGAGAACGCCGAATCAAACGTTTACTGTTGGAATGTTCCGTATGTTCCGTTGATGCCGGAATTGCCGGTTGACACGCAGAAATGGTTAAAATCTTTTCCAGAACTTCCGAAACATCCAAATAATTATTATCTTTTGAATGTTCTGTAACGGAACGATTAACAACGGAATGGTTGACCGTTGAATGATTTACGACAACTGAATTGTCGTCTGAATGTGATGCCGGAATGGTCATGGACACAACAGAACCACGCAACATTTTGGGAAAATACTTTTCTTTTTGCTCTACCCGATCAATATGTTGCCAGATTCGGTCGCAAGTACGTTTCGCCAGATGATGCGGAGGATCAACCGATTCATAAACATACGTTAAGGGTGAAAGTTCTTTTTGGAGAGTTGCCAGTTCGGTTCGAAGAGCCGGTTGGCATCGCAGTTTTTGCTCGACTTGAGCAATCTCATCATCATCTAAGGCATTCATCAAATAGCCTAACAACATTTCACGATCTAACTCGCTCATTGTATTTTGTATTGTTAGCAAATTTTGCGGATTTGATTTTTTAATTCACGAATTCATGGAATTTTAATTTACAATCCGGCAGTATTACAAAAAGTAGTGTTTTCGTCAAGAGAAATTTTTAACGGATTGGAAATTCGTAAACACGATGATACAATAGCCGGTTGGTTTCTCAGATTGTGTTTTACGCAACTGAACCCTTTTGTCCGGCTTAGGTTACGATGATTTACCGACGTTATTCCTGTTTTCGGGTATATCAAAGGATGATTTTTTAACTCTTTTTTCTTGTAATATATCAGTGAAATATTTTTTTTTAACTATTCAGTCGTTTCCTCCGAATGACCACCCCTAGCCCCTCCGAAGGAGGGGAATAATTCCCCTCCTTCGGAGGGGCTAGGGGTGGTA
>JAIROD010000025.1 GCA_031257725.1 Planctomycetaceae bacterium
CCAAGCGGAATAACAATCAGGAAATAATTAATTATCTGATATTTAACGCCAGACCAATATTTTACATTGGAAAAACTATGAAACCGCCTTGTATGTGGTCGAAACACAATCAATAAACCAATTACAAATACATCTAATAATACTGTATAAATCGGTGGAATCTCGACATTCCCCCAACATCCACAGGTGGTCGCTCCGGAAATGGTTTTATGAAACGAAAATACTAAAAATATCGAAAACAAACCGACTGACATCCAATGAGTCAATTTTGGCAATAACCCAAAAAATAACCAAATTCCGAAAAACAATTCAAATTCGACAACGAAAATATTAAACCATCGAGCATGAAGTAAACTTTCGCCCAACGTTGGTGTTGTCGCCAACTGATAAGCCTTCAACATTGCCGCAACCAAAAGGACCAATGCTACAGCAAAACGCATTACGTCCCAACTCCGAATCCAAGTAATTCGGCTTTTGTCAGAACTAGCATTTTGTTGGCGACATTCGGTATTCATCTCTGATAGATATTCAAAAAAATGATACAAACAAAAATCTTTGTTTTCAAAGGATTTAATATTATTTTCAGGTATTGTGTGGTTTCAATGTGTAATATTATTTACAATCATCATAAAAACCGTGATTTTTATTCCCCGCTAAATATCCCAAAATTAACATTGTTCTGAAATCTAATCCCGAAAAAGAAAATTGCAATAGGGGGGTAAAAAAATTTGTAATATATCAGTGGAATATTTTTTTTTAACTATTCAGTCGTTTACTCCGAATGCCCCCCTAGCCCCTCCGAAGGAGGGGAATGATTCCCCTCCTTCGGAGGGGGCAGGGGTGGTAAAAAATAAACTTCAATCTCCGAAAAATTCCACTGATATATTACAAAAATTTTTTCAAAAAATATCCTAGCGTTCACAGGGTGGTTGTTAATTTAGGTAAATTTTTGAAGGCAAAATCTACAAATGCTTGACCTTATCAGTTCAGCAGAAGATGCAATGTTGTAGAAAAACAGATATTGGGAGCATTGCGCCCGTCGTTTGAAATTCCAGATCGCTATTAAAATTTTATCCATTTTAACAACCACCCTGTGAACGCTAGGAAAAATTCTGAAATAATCAGAAAATTTTCGGTGAAAAATGATCACCTTTTCATAATGGGGTTCAATATTTTTGTTGATTCGAATAGGAATTTTGGTATTCAATCATTTTCTTTCGGGAAGCGGGCCACGCCGGCGAGTTCACTTCACGCGATTGATTGGCGTTCATTGATGCGGAACGTTTTAACCGTACCGAATCAAGAACCTTACTATTTTGTTCCAGAAAATCAACGTTCTTGGTGAAGACGGTTTGAGCTCCTTTAATATCGCCTGCGTCACGGAGTTGCATTGCCCGTTTATTTTCAAGATTGGCGAGCAGTTCAACATAATCTTCCATAACAGATTTATTGAGCGAATTTTTCACTTGGGTTTCTGAATTGGAAAACTTGACTTCGAGTCTGCCGCTTAATTGGTCAACATCTTTTGTTTCCATATTGGTATATCGAAGTGATACTTTTGCCAATTCTCTGGTTTGACCGGATTCTTCGGCGGGAACTTCCACTTCGAGTATTACAAATCGTTCATGGCGGCTGTAAATCTGGTTCCAGCCGAACTTCACTTCCTGCCCTTTGATGTCAACATCTCCATTCAATGCACGAACCGGTCGGATTCCTTCCGGAATGGTTACAACACAGGAAACCTCCTGAGCGACAACAGACAATGCCGTATTAAATTCTTTTTGGAAAATATCCGCCATTTCGTCGGCACTTTCGATGAATTTGTGATTTCCGTCGCTTGTTGCCGCCAATTTAACCATGAGATCTTCGTTGTAACCGTTGCCGAGACCGAATGTCGTAACGGAGATTCCCTCGCCCCCGCAGGATTTACCAAGTTTGGCGAGATCTTCCGGTGAACTTGGACCGACATTGGCTAAACCGTCGCTCAAAAGAATAACTCGATTCACATAACCTTTTTCAAGAAATTTACGGACTTCTTCAATTCCTTTTTGAGTTCCTCCGTACAAGGCGGTGGAACTGCCGGCGTGAATTGACCGGATTTTTTGTTCCAAAATTTCCCTGTCTGAAATTTTTGTTGCGGGGACAAGAACTTCGACATTACTGTCGAACACGATGACAGAAGCGATATCTTTGGGTTCAAGCCGTTGCAGGGCTTGAATGGCTGCTTCTTTTGCCTGTTCGATTTTCTTTCCCTGCATGGAGCCGGATCGATCAATGACCAACGCAACATTGATCGGAGCCCGTTCCTTTTCGGATTTCAACTCGAATCCTTTAATGCCAACTTTAAGACAAACCGTTTGTTTTTTTCCGGCATGCAATACGGAATTGGCAGTGGCAACCTGTAGTTCACACTGTTTCGCTTCGAGAGCTGCAACACAGAACACGAACAACAACGTTACACAAAAATTAACAAAAAGTTTCCTCATCATAACCTCCTATGTTTCGATGCTTACGGACAAAAAATGTCCTCCTGATTTAAAAGAATTAGCGTGATAAAATTCTGCATTAGGTCAAACGGGGAGGTTCATTTTTTTCACACCAATTCATGAACACACTTAAGAAACCTCTAACAATTCATTTTTAATCACAAAGACTATTCATCCCAATTTGTGTTTATTTAGAGGTTCCTCAAAACTAATCTGGGGTATAATACAAACATTTTTCTTTTTTATCAAGGGGGAGTATCAAAAAAATCCCTTGCACTCACTATATTTAATTGGATAATTGCCTAGCGTTCACCGGCTGGTTGTTCAATTAGGTCAATTAACGTAGAACATTGCGAGGTAGGCGATCCGTCCGCTGGACGGTCGCGCCGGTTGAGATTTAACTGACACCAGGAAGGTTTGTCCTGTCTATGCACATCGATTCAATAATAAACCGTTTTGCTGGGGCAAACCGTTGGGGAATCAGTGAAATCTCAACCGGCGCGACCGTTCGGCGAACGATCGCCTACCTGCCAATAATTGACCTAATATTTTTATCCATTTTAACAACCACCCTCTGAACGCCAGGAAAATTTTGATGTTGATTGTAATTCATTTTTTAAGTATTCTTCTGCGGAGAAAAATTGATTTTCTCATCATGTTGTGTTTTCAATGACGTTGACCGTTATAACCTGAACAGAATATAAAGTTTTTTTAATTTCTCTATTTCATCTATTTTGCTTTTCTGAAAAATTGTGTTATATTCACTGTACCTGAAAATTCGGTTTTCAGTTTTTAGATAGGATTGTGGAATTTTTTTGATTTTTTTCAATTTCTTCAATTAATCGTTAGTGGTTGGTTTAGCGAAAGGAATATTTCAATGAAACGAATGTTCATTTTTTCTGTTGTTATAAGTTGTTTGCTGATAAGTTATTCTGTAGTTGCCGCCGCTCCTGAAGCAGGTGTTCCCACCGGTAAATCCCATTACAGCAGCCGATCCAATCGGGTGTTGCGGACATGGTCTGAAGAAACTCCGGTTCTTGCTCCTGCGCCGGATCAGATTCCCGTTAGACCAACGCCAATCATTACAGAACAACCAAAAGCGTCAACATCAGATACCTTCTTGGAAAATAAAACATTTTCGAATAAATCTTCTAAATCATCGTCCGATTTTTCTGACTTTTCTGACTTTTCCGATTTTTCGTCAACGGTTCCGATTCTGGCTCCGTCAAACCAATCCGATAAACCGAGTCAGTCCCAAGAAATTGTTGTTGAAAAATCAATGGAAGTACGACCATTGTCGAAAATTGACATCAACCCAACATCCACCGTAAGAGCCGAAAGGACAGAGGTTTATAAAAAAACGGAAGAATCATCCGGTTCCAATTTTACTTCACGCCCCACTTTTCCAAATCAACCGGTTTCAACGGAAAACTACAACAACAAGCAAAAAGAACAACTTGACGAATTAAATGCGCGGTTGGCGAAAATCCAACTTGAAAAACATAACCTGAACGAAACGCTTAGACTGATTAGTAAAATCCAATCGGCGACAATTAAAGCCCGAACGCTTGTCGATCTTGCGGAATATGTTTCGCGTGACAGCAATTATAAAAAGGAAGCCGATCAACTTTTTGCTCTTGCAGTTGACGGAATTGACGCATTAGCGAAAGGTGAAGCGATTGTTATTAAAATCAAGGATGATTTGAAAACGGAATCTGCTCCTTCCTCTCCGGTTACGAATCCAAGAACACCAGCCGCAACTGTTTTTGCCGAACCGAAAAAACCGACAGAATCAACGTCAACATTAACAACTTCACCAACATCGCCTTCAACATTCTCAACTCCACCACCGACAACATCGCCGTCGCGTAAAGCATCCATAACGCTTCTTGATGAGGACAAACCGGTTGATTTATCATCTTCCAAATCGGAATCCGCATCTAAAACGATACAGAAAACGGGCGAATCTTCGGCAGAAACACGTTCCAAAACACCGGACACGTCGGCTTCCGTTCCAACTTCACCGGTTGTACCGCCTTCGACTTCTGCGGTTCCTTCGACTTTGCCAACCACGACAAAAAGAACGCCAATATTGTTGGATGATGAACCGGAACAGAAAACGATATTGGAAGAAAAAATTAACGCAACAAAGAAAGAGACCACTTCGGCGTTGTCATCGGTTCCGGCGAAACGTCCGCTAATTCTTTTGGGCGATGAACCTGAAACGCCTAAATCTGAAACGCTTAAAGAGGAAAAAACGGCTGAAACTAAAACTCCAACAACACGAAAACCGCCGCTGTTGCTCATCGAAGAGCCGGAGATAAATAAAGAAAAAGAAACAGAGACAAAAATTACCGAACCGGTTAAAACGGAAACCGTTAAAAAAGAAGAAACGGCAACAACAAAAAACGAAACGATAAAATCGGATACTTCACCCGCTCCGCCTAAATCGCAACGAAGATCAATGCCGGGAAGACCTAAAGTAATAATGGAAGAAAATTAACGAAAATTCAAAAAAGAGGAACCTCAGAAAATACCATTTGCCAAAAATGAATTTTTAAACAGAATTAACAAAATTTTCACGAAAAAAATTAGTTGACCTTTGTGAAAATTCGCGGACAAAAAAAATTCTCAAAATTTGTATTATTTATTTGAACAATTATTATAGGCAAGGAAGCCTTAACAATGTATAAATTATTACTCTGTTGGCGTTATCTTTTAACGCGATATATTGCGTTGGCGTCGATTATCAGTGTTACGCTTGGCGTGGCGACGATGATTGTAGTCAACGCGGTGATGCTTGGTTTTACGAACGAGATGCAGGATCGGATTCACGGGATTCTTAGCGATGTAACGGTGGAATCTATTGACGCTAATCGCGGATTTCCAGACGCGGCATGGCATATTGACCGGATTCGGGATGTTGCCGGCGATTTGATTGAAGAGATGACGCCGATGATTGTTGTTCCCGGCATGTTGACTTTTCGGCTTGGAATTGAAGGCGAACCGATTACCGTTCCGATAGAGTTGATGGGAATCGACGCTGTTACGCAAAGCCGTGTCAGTGAAATCACCAAGTATCTCCAACATCCTGAGAATCGACGCGAATTGAGTTTCAAACTTCGTGAAAAAGGTTACGATATTCAAGGAGCCGGAAACAACGGACGCGGCGCACATCGTCATCGTATGCGTTACGCCGGTTGGAATTACCGGCGTAACCATTTTGCCGAAAGAGAAAAATTTCGTATCAAATACGAAGAAGAACGGATACGGCTTGAAAAACAACAAAACGCGGCGAGAAACTCTGAAACGAAAAACTCTTCGCCGGAATCGGAATTGCCTCTCGATCCGTTTGTGACAACGCCAAGTGTGTCAGCAAACAAGTTCGATCCGGCAAGGGAACAACATACGGGAGTGATTCTTGGAATTGGTATTTCGCTTTACAATCGGGTGGATCAGCTTGATCCCGAAACCGGTCAGAAAATGGTGATTGACAGTCTGGCATTGGTTCCCGGCGACGATGTCATGATTACATTTCCAACTGCCGGAGTTCCGCTTAAACTTCAGAGCGATAGTTTTACGGTTGTCGATCTTTATGAAAGTAAGATGATGGAATACGATAAGAGTCTTGTTTTTGTACCAATAGAGAAATTGCAACAACTTCGCGGAATGTTCGATTCGGCAACCGGCAAACCGACTGTTACACAAATTTTGATCAAAGCCAAACCGGACGCTGATATTGATGTGATTCGCGACAAAATCCGTGCCGCTTTTCCGCAGGAACTTTTTAGAGTGAGTACATGGCGCGACAAGCAAGAAACATTACTCGCCGCCGTGTTCAATGAATTGGCTATGCTTAATGTTTTACTTTTTCTGATATTTGCGGTTGCCGGTTTTGGTATTTTGGCGATCTTTTATATGATTGTTATTGAAAAACAAAAAGATATTGGAATTTTGAAATCACTGGGTGCGAGTAGCGGTGGAATTATGCAGATATTTTTGTGTTACAGTTTGCTGCTCGGAGCGGTGGGTTCGGGGTTCGGGTTAATTACCGGATTATTATTTGTTAAATATATTAAAGAGATTGCGGGAGTGTTGTCCTATATTCTTCGGAGTGATGTATTCAGTCCGGAAATTTATTCCTTTTACGAAATTCCAACAATTGTACAACCGACAACCGTATTTTGGATTATTTACGGCGCAATATTTATTGCGGTTGCTTCCGGCGTTCTTCCGGCAATTCGTGCCGCAAGACTGCATCCGGTAGAATCGTTGAGAAGTTAATTTTTCGGCTTTATTCGACTTCAATTGATTTTGTCCTATAAGTTTTTCACGTAACTGCCTCTTTCAATAACTCAATACAACACATTTACTCATTGCCGCGTATTCGCCTGAAATTGACGATGAGCCAGCGTTGATCCATTGACCGAACAAATAGAAATCATTATGATAAAACCACAATATTCAGAAATTACTCCGTCTGATGATTCGCCTGATAATTCGGAAAACTTGCCGGAACCAGTAGAGATTCGGGAAGTGCCGGAAGATCGTTTTTGCCGTAACATGGCTGAAGACAAAATAATTGCCGGCGATATTTTACGTTATTACGTGGATTCCAGAATTGCGAAAAATATTGACGTCAGCAATCTCGAACCGGCAAGAACCAATTTTTTCGGAATGTCAAAAAGTGAAGACCCGTTTCGGGAAATACGCATTGATATTCCTTACACGAGTCGATTGTTGGTGGACGATCAGTTGGGTTATGAAGTTTTGTTCGTGATCGAACATAAATCCGATGCCAACGATTTTGTTTTTCTTCAGGTATATCCTTACATGGATTTATCGAATTTCGACAAATGGAAACATGCCGGACGTCCAACATCACGCAAAACATTTCGTCCATATATTACGTTGGCGGTTTTAATTTATTGCGGCGAGGATAAACCGGACGATGTTCAATATTATCAGGATATGTTTCCGGATTTGCCGAACGAGTTGCGGGAATTTGTGCCGCAATCAAAACTTATCCGCGCAAACTTAAACAATCATCCTTATGATCGTTTGCCGGGGCATCCGGAAACTCGTGCGGTTGTAGAAACAATAAAACGTATTCACGATGGTACTGCCGTTGAACATTTCGGTGATATTATCGCTAATTTTAGGGATATAACTTGGGATGACCGTATTAAGAAAATTGTTCATTCGATTTGTTTTTATACAGCGTCGCGTGAACCGATTGATCCCAAGCACATTCAGAAAAGTATTCAACAAACAATTCCCGGAAAGGAAGGTGAACACATGGCCGGCACAATGGTCAAAACTCTGTATGACGAAATCTATGAAAAAGGTGCTTATAATGGAGAGTTGAAAGGAATCGAAAAAGGAATCGAAAAAGGAATCGAGAAAGGAATCGAGAAAGGAATCGAAAAAGGAAAGGCTGATATGCTGCTGAGACAGTTGAAAAAATGTTTCGGTGAAATAGAAGTTAGTATTAAAGAAAAGATTTATGCCAAGCAAGACCCGATTGTGTTAGA
>JAIROD010000053.1 GCA_031257725.1 Planctomycetaceae bacterium
ATAAGGTTTGTTGTTGTTTATTTTCATGCTACTGAGGTTGTTTAGTTAAGAAAATAAGGTGAAAATAAGGTTGGTTAAAGCAATCCAATACGTTTTCGCAAATTCCGCTGATATATTACCAATTTTTTAACAGTCGAGTAGGGGGGAGTTTTTCCCCGCCCTTCTTCCTACGGACTTGCAGATTTCCCACATCAGGCGGACATCATTAGGCCTTTTCTCTCACCTAACAATACAAAATAGACGCAATTTAGGCAATCACCAAATAAAGCGTTTTCGGTAAGTATTCGGTCGTTTTAGTAATTTGATCACCCAAGTACGCTGCAATTGCTCACAATACTTTAAGACAATTCCCTACCCCAGAGGATTACTCCCCTAAAGCGTTGCTCTACTACATGCTACATAAGCAATTTTCATGGGGAGAAACCCTTCATCTCCCAAGCTAAATCAAACTTCTTGGCGATACCGAAAGATACAAAAATAACACAAAAAATTTTTCATATTTTTCTTGTTATTTCATGTTAAAAAGGTTAAAATAAAAGGGACAATGATGTTTTCGTTTGGTTGTTAACGACGAGGTTTACCCCGTCTGTTGTACCATCGCGGGGTAAACCCTGCCGTTAACAAATACGAATAATCGCTTGTTGCGAAAACAAATAGTCCACTGAATTATTACAAAAACTCTTTATTATTGGATACAATATAACATTATTTATATTCGTCATCATCTTTAAATTGACCGGATTGAATTGGTAACACTTTACTGCCGTCGCCGGTTGCACCGGAACTTCGACCGGCAGAACGAATCTCTTGAACCGGATTAGCCGAGTCCATTTGCGCACCTAAATCAGCCGCCTTTTGTGTAAGCGAAGGACTGTACACCGCAACAGCATAATACCAAACATTGTCTTTATCGCGATAGGTCTTTATCTGAATACCAGGCGGCAATGTACCTTTGATAATACTTTGTGTAGAATCAGAACGAATAATTTTGTCCGTCATTTCTTTTTTTCGTTTTTCCAAATCGGATTTTTCTGTTTCGTTAAGTTTCGTGGTTGGATCATCTTCGTTGACATGATCGAAGATCGACAATCTTTTATCGCTGCCGCTTTGCATGGTAGAATTCCAAATAATTTGGTCGCCTTTTATGATACCGAGTAACGCCGTTCTCGCACGCATTTCGGCGATCTTCCGGGCATCCAACAGATTTTCGCGCCGTACTTCGTCATCTTTGGAATATCCGATTAAAGCACTTCCATAACCAACATAACAAAGTTCACCGCCGGGTGTTGAAATGGCTCGTCCGCCAACCGGCAATAAAATTCCTGACATGATCTCCTTCAATACATGATTCAACCCCGCTTTCAAATCATTGACATCAATTAACGCCGGAACCGGTCGGGCAAACTTGCCCATTGTTCGGGCTGTTGTTATAACAGTTACGTAAACAGATTTTTCATCCGGAATTTCACGGACTTCTTTTACAACATAACACTTGATAACACGTTGAAACGATTCTTTGATATATTCGTCTAAAGATGTTTGCTTATTGGTTTGAGTTCCGTCATCGGAAACAATTTTTTCGCTGGCGGATTTCCATTCTGTTTTTGCCTCAATGGTTACGGATTGAAAACCTTGCGCAAGATTCTTTTTAGCTTCCAAATATGCTTGAACAAAAGCACGGCGTTTGGCAAGATTGACTTGATCCGGATTTTTAGAATCGGCATACGTTCCAATACCTGTTGCAACCGCTCCACAATTTCCCTCTTTGGAAAAAACCAGTTTGAACATCGGTTCGTCTTCAACCAATTCGTCAGTATTGGCAGTTGCTGTTTGGGCGTTTTTTTCGGTAAGTTCCGCCGCCGCATTGATACCGTCTTGTATTGTTGCGGCATGAACGGCATTATTCTTTGGGTCAAATTGAACTTCGTTTGGTTTTGCAACTTGGGTACTCCCGCCGTCCGATGCCAAAATGAAATCATCCGCCGTTTGTGCTATTACTGTTGAACAACATATTGCAACAACAATAAACATCAATGAAAAAGGTAATAAAAATCGTCTCATTTGAAATTCTCCTTAAAAAGTGATTAGAGGAACAAAAAAAACTTATGGTAAAATTTAGTTGATAACGAATCATCGATTGTGGAAAGCATCGCAAGCAGAGTTATTGTTATTTCGATAATAATTCACTTACGGCACTATCCGCGATCAACTCCCTGCTATCAACTTTATAACTGGTCTTGTACGAAACGCATACATTCCTTTTCTAATTGTGAACACAACGCTGTTGCTGTAGGCGTGTCAAATTCTTTCGATAAAAAATACATCGCCACCGTAAACGGTAATTTCTTACTATCTACATCTTTTTGAACGATATTTTTTATTTTTTGTGCGTCTTCCAATTTGTCCATTGCAACAAAGCAACGGAATACGTCAAGAAACATTAACTTGCTCAAACCGCCGAAGTCTTTAATTTTATTGACTTCCAACAAACGGCTGATTGCTTTTTCGTAGTCTTTTTCACGAATCAATTTTTTTGCGGCATGATGTAATTCATCGGCATAGGATTTTTTGACAACAGACATTACGGCGGGTTCAAACATTGTTGCAACGATTTTATCCTTTTCGGCGGCGACAATTCCGACAAAGAATTGATTGTTGCTGAATGTTCGATTCTCTGTGTAAAGGAGTTTTGCTTTCACATCAATTTTGTCGGCAACATTGGGAACCGCACGCCGTAACAACAACAAGTCGTTCATTCCTTCGGGTGAATATTTATCGAACAAAATTTTAGTGAGCAACATTTCTTTGACTGCCCGAAGATGAACCGTTCCTTTGGCAAGACGTTCATCGTCAATATCTTTCTCTTCCGATGTTTTTTGGGACAGAATTTCGATACTGATGCCGAAAACATAATGTTCTGTTACACCTGACCAACAATCCGCAATGGGATTCGCTTTCACTGCGTCTATCATTGCCGGTTGCAATTCCGGCGTTCCATCCCATCGTTCCAACACCGAAAGTATCGGCGTTTGAGCAGAACAAGTCAATGTCATCAGAAAAAATAAAATTATCGCTCTCATCGTTAATTTCCTTTCTCCCGTTCTGGATTCCAATTTTTCAAAGTTTCCGGCAATTTCTGATACACTTCATCGAGCGGCGGACAGTTCGATATAATCTCGCACTTCACCGACTTCACCTGTTTCAACTCCGACGATTCGATTTTCACTGTTGGAGTAAAAAACAGTGTAGAAGAGAATTCGTCATCCCGAGATATAGATGAGAACGGTTCCAACAAGAAATGTTTAGGGTAATGACGATAATGATGATTATAACCTCTATAATAAGTAAATATTGATCCTTGACCTATTTTATTTAAATCCATGCCTTCAAAGTACCCAGCGTATTGTGTTGTTCCCGCAAAACCTGTATTATCACGAGAATATCCCGTTACCGCTATACGCTCTGTTAGTACTGCGTCACCATTGACATTACACAGTAATATGTCAACCGCCGGAACAATTTGGGCATACGGGAGTAAAATCGCCACCGCTTTGTCCGGCAATTTATATGTTTTATAACCACAATTCGTCAACTTTGCATTTCGACTCGTGTTAATATGGCAGAATGCCTTTTTGTCTTGTCCGAGAAATTCACTAAAAGATTGAACTTTCATATCTTTAATCACAGAGGTTGATTCCGCAATGGCGATCTTTTTCAGTACCGGTTCGATAGTTTTTCGGAACTCATCGAATTTTTGGTAATTCATTTGTACTGTAACTTTAACCTCCATTTCCAGCGAATCGCCGTTCCGTTTTACCGGTTCGGGGTTCAATTTTGCGGTTGCCTCCAGAATCGAAAACGGATAATTTTGATCTTTAAGAACCTTTGCCAAAATTTGTACCTTCGCATCATCATCCGCATTTTTTGTATCAATCGAAGCCGCCAAACTTTCACCGTCAACTGATTTAATTGACGCATTACTCGGTTGCATTCGTTTTAGAACAGCGAGTTTTTCAACAATTGCTTCAATGCGGATAACCGTCAATCCATCCTGTTTTTTCGTTGACAACATTTTATATTTCGAGATGTAAGCATTATTTGCCATCAACATTTCTTCGAGAATGGATTCATTTTGAACCCGTGTTTCGGCATCAATGAGAGTGCCGACCACTTCATTCATAGCGTTACGAAAAGCGTCGCGTTTGGCTTCTTCAAAGTTAGAACCGATTCCTTCGACGGTAACAAGCCGTTGTTTTTTTTCATCGGCGGTAAGATGAGGCGATGGCGGCGATGTTTGAGAGGAAACGGATTCGGTTGTCGATGTCGTTTCCTCTTCGGCAAAGGGATTATCTTCACCGATTTTTTTCTGTTGCTCTTCGGCGTATTTCTGATCGGCTTCAACAAGTTTTTCACGCGGAACTTTGACGATTTTTCCATCTGTCTTTTTTAGGACAATTTTTCCGTTTTCGATTTTAACAAATTCGGCTTCGGTTTTGTGTCCTGATGTTGCCGTCCATGTCCGCTTTTCATTGGCGTAAGCAATATTGATTACAGCAATAAGGAAAATGACAAGAATGAACGTTAATACTTTGCGTTGTAATATTGGCATATCCGCACCTTTCTTAATAATTTGTTGATTCTCAACCTGTTCTAAATTACCCATTCCATTTGGGTATCTAATAATTCAATTTTTGTAACATATCAGTGGAATTTTTCGGAGATTGAAGTTTATTTTTTACCACCCCTGCCCTTCCGAAGGAGGGGAATGATTCCCCTCCTTCGGAGGGGCTAGGGGTGGTCATTCGGAGGAAACGACTGAATAGTTAAAAAAAAAAATATTTCACTGATATATTACAAAAAAGATTGTTGTCTTTTTCGTATCATTTTCGTGTGTTTCTTGTCGTTCGTGTTGAAAATAAACAGTTACAAAAGGCGGATTTATTTAAGATTGATCCAGGTTCGTGTTTGTGCGGAACGGAAAACGGCATCAATCCATCGGTCAATCTTGATTCCTTGCAACAAGTCCGGTGATGCCGGACGATTTTCTGTAACTGCGTGCAAAAAATTCGATAGGCAGGAAATATGCGCCCGAACCCAACCGGTTGTTGATTTGGGCGACGGAAAGTCCGTTTCGGGACGTTCCAATCTTCCACCGCAAGGAATTTGCCGCCACCCCGAATAACCGCCAAGCGGTTTGTCGGAAACTACAGCATCAAAAAATTCCAGAAAATGCGGATTCATCAGACTAAACCGAATTGAACCTTTTTCCCCATTAATTTCGAAACGCATCTCATCTTCGTTGCCTGTTGCCAATTTGGTTGCCTCTAAAATTCCGTGAGCCTCGTTGCAGGTTTTCACTAAAATTGTTACCGCGTCTTCCGCCGGAACATCCGCCCAATCAGAATTTGATTTTGAAACGGGACGCTTTCGTATCGCATGTTGTGTTTCCGCCAAAAGCGAATCCAACGCACCAACCAAATAATCCGTCAAATCAAAAAGATGTGACACTAAATCACGGACAACACCGCCAAACTCCGAATGTTTCCACTTAAAAGGAACCAACGGCGAAGCATTACTCGAATGGAGATACGCCAGCCGAAATTGGTAAATCCGTCCAAGTTGCCCTTCATCAATCAACCGTTTCGCTTTCTGAATCGCCGAAAAAAAACGGAGATGAAAAGTCATTTGATTGGTCGCGGAATATCTTTCCGTGTCGATAATTTTCAGAAGTTGCTCGGCTTCAGCAAGTGAAGCGGTAAGCGGTTTGTCACAATAAATATGTTTCGCATTTCGAATCGCGTTTGCCAATGGTTCAAAATGTTGATTGTTCGGCGTGCAAATATGGACAATATCAATATCGGGATTTTCTGTAATATGACGAAAATCTGTTGTCGCAATTTCTGCGCCGCAAATTCGTTTTGCCTTCTCCGCAGTTTCGGGATGAGCGGTTGCCACATGGGAGAGTTGAAATTTCACGTCAAACGGTTCCGAATAATACGGCAATGCCGCGTAACCAAAAGCATGAACCTTACCAATCATGCCAAAACCAATTAGACCAATACGATATGTTTTCATCGTTAAAACGTAAATCCGTTATCTGGTAATATATCAGTGGAATTTTTCGGAGATTGAAGTTTATTTTTTACCACCCCTGCCCCTCCGAAGGAGGGGAATAATTCCCCTCCTTCGGAGGGGCAAGGGGTGGTTCTTCGGAGGAAACAATTGAATAGTTAAAAAAAAATATTCCACTGATATATTACGTTATCTGCGTAAATCAGCGGATGATCCTTATTGTTGTCACTGAATCCGATTAACGACGGCAATCAGTGCTGACGATCTTGGGACTGCCGACCCGTCAACCGGTTACGATATACGGTGTTCGTAAACTACAAGGTTTGCTTCACGAGTTCCAGAAGCACGTCAATCGGAAAAGGCTTACGGATATATCCGTCAACTCCAAGACTTTCCGCATAAGCCTTATGGCGTTCTCCCTCATTAGCCGTAATCATAATGACACGGATCGGATAGAAATGAGTCTGGCGGAGTGTTTCAAGAATAAGAAAGCCGCTCCGCTTAGGTATCATAATATCGAGAATGACTAAATCCGGTTTTTCTTTGTTGACCATGATCAAACCTTGATCTCCGTCAAAAGAAACAACAACATCATATCCGGCCGCCTCCAAAGCAATCCGAATTGATTCAATAATCTCACGATCATCGTCAACTATTAATATTTTCTTTTTCATTTTAGTTTAGGTGGGAATAAGGAAAGGCAGGATTACGGACAGGTAATGTTACGACTTTATCTTCCAAATGATATTTTCGCCGGTCAACATTATGATAATGCAACATCTCATTGTATTTATCATAAAAAGGACTTAACGAATACATAATATGGGGGCGGGATACAAAAAAAGGGAATTGTCCGGAACAGCAGAATGCAACAACACAAAGCCCACTATTAACCGGTAGGAATAATCGTTTCCGGGTACAAACCATCTCTATCGTTAATTTCATCGCTGCCGGTATGGTAACAGAAAAGATCATTGAATAATTATTAAATATAAGTTATAAATTATAAGTTATAAATTATAAGTTTATTTTTCCCTTTTGTCCGCTTCCTAATTCGTCAACCGGAATCCATCGGCTAAAACCAAATCATGAAGCGGCAAAATGAATTTTATTGTTCTTGTAAAGTTTTGGGTAATATATCAGCGGATTTTTTTATGTCAATATTTTTTCAGTTTCATTCACTGTTTCCAGTCAGTGCCGCAAGGAATTGAATGATTCAAACGAGATGAATACAAAAATTCCACACTGATATTATGACAAGTTTTGTTATGATGAAGTTTTCTTTTGGTTTGATATTCGGGTAAATTCAGGGTCATGGTCAAGCGGCAACCGAACAACTTGACCGGATTCAGCGGCTTTGTAAATTCCAAGAATGATTTCAACACTTCGCCGTCCTTCATTGCCGTCAACAACCAATTCCTCCTTGCCTTCAATGGCAGCAATCATATTGGCAAAAAGTTTGGCATGACCGGTGAAATTAATTGCGGAAGGGTCAGCCGCTCCTCCGCCGCCGGATTGACGGTAAGTCATCGTCTCACGAATTTCCGCATCTTCCGGTTCAGAAACAGCAAAATCCCATTTGACAATATCTTCCTCTTCCAAAACCGCCGAACCTTTTGACCCGCTAATCTCAACACGTTTCAGGTAACCGGGGTAGGAAGCGGTGGTTCCGACAATTGTTCCTAAGGCTCCGTTTGCAAATTTCAGCGTCGCAACCGCAACATCTTCCACCTCAATCCGTTCATGGGCTAACAATGCGGAGTGAGCGGTGATTTCGACAACAGGTCCCATCAACCATGTTAAAAGATCAATCGTATGAATCGCCTGATTCATCAATGCTCCGCCGCCATCAAGTTCCCAAGTTCCACGCCAAGCCCCACTGTCATAATACTCCTGAGTTCTATACCATTTGACAATGGCATCGCCAAGTGTTAAATGTCCGAAACGTCCGGCATCAACCGCCTTTTTGATTTTCTTTGAAGAGTCGTGAAATCGGCTGTGAAAAACGGTGGCGAGTTTAACGTTGGACTTCCGGCACGCCGCAATAATCCGATCACAACGTTCCAAAGTAATTTCAAGCGGTTTTTCGACAATAATATGTTTACCCGCCGCCGCCGCCGCCAACGCCGGTTCGATATGCGCTCCGCTTGGGGTGCCAATGGTCATAATATCAATACGATCATCAGCAAGAAATTCTTTAAAACCATGATAGGCTTTGCAACCGGAATATTGCGCCGCCAAACGGTCGGCCGATTGAGAAACCATGTCATAACAGGCAATCAGTGTTCCTCCGGCAGATTCTATCGCCTTCGCGTGAAAACCGGCAATCATGCCGCAACCTATAATTCCAAAATTTTTCGTTAATTGTTTAACCATGATTCGTTTTAAGTAAACTTTTAAAAAATTGTTTTGGGGAATCTCTCATCATTCAGAATTTACCGCAAGTTAACGGCGTGGGCTTGCCCCGCGTTGTTCGACTTAACCCTAAAACACAGGGTAAACCCCGTCGTTAACTATTAACTGGGAATCTCTCATTATTCAAAATTTACC
>JAIROD010000005.1 GCA_031257725.1 Planctomycetaceae bacterium
TAAATCACAACGAACACCAACCGGAAAACCAAAAATAGAAAAAGCTACAAAAATGCAACAAAAAATCTCGCGCAAAATTAAAATCATGGAAAAAAACTACTTAACGGCGTAGTGTGTCAATCTGCGTTAATCTGTGGACGATCCTTTTGTTTAACGTTCCCTTCGCAACAGGCAATGATTCCTATTTGTGTTTGCCATGCCGGTAATCATCACATCAAGGGCAATATATTCGTAACATTTACAATCGCCGTTGGAACTGAGGTTAGGGGAGGCAATCACAGGGCAAACCACGCCAGTAATCATCGCGGGGTAAACCCCGCCGTTAACAATCATTAGGGCAAACTATGCCGGTAATCATCGCGTCGGGATGTTTTTTCGCAACCATTCGGTTGCAACTCTGCCGCAACCTTCCGGTTGCGGCTCTGAATACGGAAAAAAGGGAAAACGCTAAACCCTTTTTTATGAAACGTTTTCGGGAAGCCCCCGTATCTCTTTTTCCTGACGTAAACGACCCACTAAATGTTGCGGAATCCGGCAATGAACACAAACCGTTTCCTCGCCATATTGTTTTGAAAGAATCTCGCCGTCACGCGCTAATAACGCCATGAGACGACCATCGGCAACCGGTAACTCTATCGTTAATTCCAGAAATTCCTTGCTCAAGATGTCGCTCACCGCAATCGTTAAATTTTCAATTCCTATCCCCCGATCGGCACTGATCGGAATCGCATTAGGATATCGTGACAATAAAACCTTCAAACAATCCGACTCCAAAAGATCAATCTTATTCAAAACTAAAAGCGTGTCCTTGTCACGAATCCCTATCTCCGTTAAAACCTGAAACACCGCGTCAATTTGAAAAGAAACCTCGTCACTCGACGCATCCGCAATATGGAGAAGTAAGTCCGCCTGATTCGCCTCCTCCAACGTCGCCCGGAAACTGGCAATCAAATGATGCGGTAAATCACGGATAAATCCAACCGTGTCACTCAATAAAACCGGTCCCCAACCCGGTAAAGACCAACGACGTGTCCGCGTGTCCAATGTCGCAAAAAGTTGATCCCGAACATATACGTCCGAATCTGTTAATCGGTTTAAAAGTGTACTTTTACCCGCATTAGTGTAACCCACCAACGAAACCGTACACAACGTCTTACGCGCCGTAACCTCACGATTACGCCGCCGCTGAATCGTACCCAATTCCAACTTAAGATCAAGAATCCGCCTCTGCGCTAAACGACGATCAACCTCCAACTGCTTTTCCCCAGGCCCACGTAACCCCACCCCGCCAACCCCTTGACGCTCAAGATGTGTCCACATCCGCTTAAGACGCGGTAATGAATATTCCAGTTGCGCTAACTCAACCGCTAATCTCGCCTCATTGGTCTTCGCTCGACTCGCAAAAATGTCAAGAATTAACTCCGTCCGATCTATAACTTTAACTCCCAAATACTCTTCAAGATTTTTGGTCTGACCCGGAGCTAAATCATTGTCGAAAATAACAAGATTAGCATCCGTCGCATTAACTAACTCTTTTAACTCCTCCAGTTTACCGCTCCCAATATAAGTTGCCGCCTCCGGTTTGGAACGACGCTGCGTTATACGTCCCACCACACAAACCCGCGCCGCCTCCGCTAAACCACTTAATTCGTCAAGCGATGAAACAACCCCGCCTCGACCAACAAGATAAACTCCAACCAATACCGCTAATTCATAAACATGATCGCCAATATGTGACCGACTCTCTCGTAATTGATCTCGTAACATAAAATAACCGGTCTCTACTTTGAAGATTTTAGAAAATTAAAAGGGAATCTCTCCTCATTCAGAATTTACCGAAAGTTAACGGCGCGGGCTTGCCCCGCGTTGTTCGGCTTATACCCTAAAACACGGGGTAAACCACGCCGGTAACTATTAATTTATTAATTTATTAATTAATAGGCTTGAAAATAAAAAATTGAATTATTAGAAATGCCCAATTGAAAACGCTCGTCCCGTTAGGGACAACATGTTGGTAAAAAACTAATGGGACCAATAATCAAGATCAATATTCTTTGCATTCCCTGATGACGATGGAAATTCTTTTGGCATTGGGATCGAATTTGGGCAATCGTCGTGTAATCTTGGAATCTGCCTGGCAGGAAATCGGCAATCTTCCTGAAATCAAAACGTTGCGGATAAGCCGTTTTTATGAAACCCAACCGGTTGGCGGTCCGATTAATCAACCGGAATTTCTCAATGCGGTTGGAATTATTATTACGACATTGCCGCCGCGGAGATTGCTTGAAAAACTTCAGGAGATTGAAAACCGATTCGGCAGGGTTCGGACGGAACATTGGGGACCGCGAACATTGGATATTGACATTCTTCTTTATGGTAACGAAGTTATTTTAACGCCAACACTCACCATACCGCATCCCGAAATGTTACATCGTCGTTTTGTGTTGGAGCCGGCGGCAGAAATTGCTGCCGACACTGTCCATCCCATTACCGGACAAACTATTCGGGAACATCTCCACCGCATCAAATAATCCGCGCGGCATAACCATTTTAATCACAGAATTAGCAGACCTTTTGTAACCGTCTCTTTTAATTTTTATTAGTCCTGCAAGGACATTTCCAATGTAGCCGTGTGTGCGGTGTACTCACCGAACACACGGAAAAATAACAGGATTATCATTTTTACCATTTTGTTCCGTTGGTATTACGTTATTCAGATAAAAACATTGATTCCCTATCGTGACAACGCAAAAACAACGGCTAGGTTGGAAACATCCCGCTGGGATGTAAAAAACTTCACTGAAATATGACCAAAAATTAAAATAGACAGTTACGAAAGAACGACACATTACTGTGCACAAAAACGCAATGCCGGTTCGAGTGAAGCGGGTAACATTTGACCATGACTTAAACCTTCGAAAACGCGAAATGTTGCCGTTTTCAACTGTGATTCAAAACGCTTGACCAAATCTTCGGCAGCGTTGGGCGGTGCAGAACGTCGGAGATTGGCGGAACGCTCCGCGTTATGTTCTGCGTTACGTTCTGCGGAAGAATCAGCGGGACGTTCTGTGTTACGATGTTGCGGCGAAGCACCGCGGCCAACGAAAACCGCAAGCCTTAACTTGTTCTTTTCAATTCCCTTTTTCTCGATTTGTTTCATAAATTGATCTTCAATTTTCAGGATCACACCGTTTTGCCACCAAAATGAAGGATCAGCGGCAACATAACTTTGAAACATTTCGGGATGTTTAAACAGAGTGTTTAATACGAACAGTCCGCCGTAAGAATGTCCCCAGATCGTCTGTCGTTGCTTGTCAATCCGAACAAACGATTCAACTTTCGGCTTAATTTTTATTTCGATAAGTTCGGCAAAAATATCGGCACCGCCTCCTTTTCGTCCGCGTTCATCGTTGGGTTGGGAATGATCCGGCAGAGCGGGAGTGTAATCAAACGCACGCGATACAACATCAAACCGAAACTCCGTATTGTATCCAATAGAAACAATCACCGGAAGCGATTCCAAGCGTGAAAACAAGTCATCGTTCAATGCCGCCAAAGCGGCGTTACCGTCAAGCAGATAGAGAACCGGATACGTTTTTTCAGGTTCTTCTGTTTTCGGGATTCCAACGGCAATTTTGTAATGCCGTTCACCATCGTTTGAATCTATCTCAAATTTTTCAAAACGATAAAATTTTGAACCAATATCAGCGATAGTCGGTTCGAGCGGTTTTGACAAATCAGGCTGAGCAAAATTGTCGTCCGACAACAATAAGAAAACCAATACTGATACAATAAAAATTTTCAGAGTTTTCATAATTTGTTTTTTGGTTGTGAGGTCGAATAAACAGTCTTATTATTGTAATCATCAATCCCATTTTGTCAAAGCCCATTATTGATTACGTATCTATTCAGTTGTGTTATGGTTTTGTTAGGAAAATCAGGTTGGAAATAAGTTATGGGGGGCAATCGCAATAGGGCTTCTCTCATAATTCAATTTTTTATTTTCAAGCCATTAATTAATAAATTAATAAATTACTAGTTAACGACGGGGTTTACCCCGTGTTTTAGGGTTAAGTTGAACAACGCGGGGCAAGCCCACGCCGTTAACTTTCGGTAAATTCTGAATTATTAGAGGTTCCCAACTATAACCAGATAAAAGTTATTCAATTGCGACGTTTTTCAAGGACTATTGTTGCGGAACGTTGATTTGTATATACTTAACGAGCAAGGTGGATTTGTTTATATTTTGCTGTTTCGCCATT
>JAIROD010000113.1 GCA_031257725.1 Planctomycetaceae bacterium
CTCCGAATGACCACCCCTAGCCCCTCCGAAGGAGGGGAATTATTCCCCTCCTTCGGAGGGGCTAGGGGGGGTAAAAAATAAACTTCAATCTCCGAAAAATTCCACTGATATATTACGAATTTTTAAAGGTTCTCGATTCTAATCGATTTTAGCCGATGATTTTATTTTTTAGCCGCTGCTTTACTTTCTTTACGTCGGATCACTTCGCCGTCGTATTTAATTCCTTTACCGAGATACGGTTCCGCTTTTCGGATTGACCGAACTTCGGCGGCAAACTGACCAACTAACTGTTTGTCAATTCCTTTAATACTGACATGAACCTGATCGGGACATGTTACCGTCAAACCATTGGGAATCGGTTTTTGAACTTCATGAGCAAATCCGGCACGAATTTGTAAAACATTACCCTGTACCGCAAAAAGGTAACCGGTTCCGAATATTTCAAGTTTCTTTTCGTAACCGGTTGTAACGCCGGTAACCATATTTTGAAACAACGATCGATAAAGTCCATGCATCGCGGCGGCTTCACGGGAATTGTTGGCTTTTTCCACACGAATCGCCCCTGCAACCGTATCTAATTCGACTTTAACATTCGGACTAAACCATTGCTCCAATTTTCCAAGCGGACCTTCCACAACCACGTTGGAGCCGTCAATGGACGCTTTAACGTTTTTCGGAATCACGACCGGTTTTTTTCCAATTCTTGACATATCAATTTTTTAATCGCGAAAATTAAGTAAAACGAAAATTTTGATGTTTATTTTGAAACGTATTCTTTAATATCGTCGCATCCAAACGCGGGGCAAGCCCACGCCGTTAACTTTCAGTAAATTCTGAATTATTAGAGATAAATAAATTTGTTTACCAAATTGTACAAATTACTTCACCGCCGACATTTTTCAATTTAGCTTCCCGATCGCTCAAAATACCGCGATTGGTATTGAGGACACGAATCCCTAATCCGTTCAAAACCGGTTTCAGGTCGGATGTTGAAACATAAACACGGCAACCCGGTTTACTGATTCGTTTAATGGTATTAACAATTTTTTCGCCATTGGCACCGTATTTGAGATGGACACGGAGAACGGAAACCGGTTTGGCTTCAATTTCTTCCCAGTCCCAAATATAGCCTTCACGCTTTAGGACATCGGCAATTCCTTTTTTCTCAGCGGAAAACGGAATATCGACAGCGGCTTTTTCAATTCGAACGGCGTTACGAATACGAGTCAGCATATCGGCGATTGGATCGGTCATCATAATATATTTTCTCCCTAAGTTACCAACTTGATTTTTTAACGCCGGGAATCAAACCTTGATTGGCGAGATTACGGAAACAAATTCGACAAATACCAAATTTCCGAAAAACCGCTCGCGGACGACCACAAAGTTGACAACGATTTTCCCTGCGGCTGGAAAATTTCGGCGTACTTTTTGCTTTATTGATTTTTGCTATACTTGCCATAATTATTTAAGGAATTTGGGTATAACGAGTTAGGAATTTCAGGGATCAAGAGGTTCATTAGTTATCGGTAACTTTTTGATTCTTGATATTTCCGATACAAATTTCCAACTACTTGGGTCTAATTACTTTTTACGTTTCGGCGGAGCGTCGGCACGAAACGGCATACCGAAAGCACGAAGCATTTCCCGTGATTCATCATCACTACCGCCTCGACTGACGAATGTAATATTCATACCTTGACTCTTTGAATATTTATCAGGGTTTAATTCCGGAAAAACAAGAAACTCCGTCAAACCAAGATTGTAATTGCCGTGACCGTCGAAACTTTTAGGATTTAATCCTTGAAAGTCGCGAACTCGCGGCAATACAATAGAAATCAGACGGTCCATAAATTCGTACATTCTCGCACCGCGAAGTGTGACCATACAACCAACATTCATTCCTTCGCGGAGTTTAAAATTCGCAATTGATTTCCGTGCTTTGGTAACAACCGGTTTCTGACCGGTAACTTGGGTCAACACATCGGCTGCTTCCTCCATATATTTTTTTTCGTTGAGGTTGCTGCCGACCCCCATATTCACAACAATTTTCTGAAGTCGCGGAAGCGACATAATATTATTGCGTTTCAGACTTTTTTTAAGAGCCGGAATAATTTCTTGCTGATATTTTTCTTGTAAACGGGGCATTGCCATAAATCTGATTCTCCGGTTGCGGCGTTGTACGCAACTCCAAATGGTTTATGAGGCAGGTCTAAATATTGGAAATCTCTCAAAACACTTTTTTCTTAACACCAATTTGATTCAAAAAATCATTTGTCCCATTTGTTCCTATCGCCCTTGTCGTTCCTTAGTCATGATTTTAGGGACATTAAGGATTTTAGCGACCTTTATTGGGACAAATAAATTCTGTGATTAAAAATGAATATTGAAAGGTTCCCTATTTTATAAAACTATTTTGTAATTTTTTTCTTGGCGTGTGAAACAATATTGATGTCTGCTTTACATTTTTTGCAGACACGATATTTTACTCCTTCTTTGTCAAACCGAAAACCAACACGAGTCGGTTGAGAGCAGAACGGACAAATTAATTGCACATTCGAAACTGAAATCGGCGTTTCCATAGAGAGCCGTCCTCCTTGCGGATTGCGGCGGCTTCGGCGCACGAATTTATGAACGATATTCACGCCTTCTACGGTTACTTTTTCGGTTTCTCGATCAACGGAAATAACTCTGGATTTTTTACCCACGTTTCTTCCGATCAGGACGAGAACTTGATCACCTTTATTTATTCGCATGGTACTAACGGAAATGATAAAATCTTTTAGACGACTTCGCTGGCGAGACTGATAATTTTGACAAAACCTTCTTCGCCGTGTGCTTTTCCTTTTCCTTTTTTCTTCCGGTCTTTCTCCCGAAGTTCACGGGCGACAGCACCGAAAACACGGGTTCCGATCGGATTTTTATTATTATCGATTAAAACCGCCGCGTTGGAATCAAATTTGATATAACTTCCATCTTCGCGTCGATAAGCCTTTTTGGTACGAACAATCACCGCTTTGACAACGGCACCTTTTTTAATATTGCTTCCCGCAATCACGGATTTAACGGAACAGACAATAATATCTCCCAGTCCGGCAAAACGGCGATGCGTTCCGCCTAAAACTTTGAAACACATGAGTTCTTTGGCTCCGGTGTTATCGGCAACATCTAATCTGGTTTGCATTTGGATCATGACCAATCACCCTGATAATATTCTTTAATATGATATTTTCGGCGAAATCTTATTTTCGCACAAATATTCACTTGTTGTTGGATTCAGTATCGGCAACTCGCGTTACCAACGCCAAGTTCTACGGTTGTTGCGGCTTATTTTCGGAATGTGATTTATC
>JAIROD010000172.1 GCA_031257725.1 Planctomycetaceae bacterium
CTAGCCGTTGGTTTTGCGTTGTAACGATAGGGAATCAATGTTTTTATCTGAATAACGCAATACCAACGGAACTGTTATTTTTCCGTGTGTACGGTGAGTACACCGCACACACGGCTACATTGGAAATATCCTTGCAGGACTAATAAAAATTAAAATAGACGGTTACATAAAGGATCGTATCGCAGGCGGTGAAACACCATAGCGGTAAATAATCCGCTTGCGTTACTCTCCACTTGCAACTATTCGCTATTAATTAATTTGGCGATTCGGTTTTCGAGGTCTTTTTGTTGAGGGTTGGACTGGAATGAACGTTGATAATCCGTAACCGCTCCCTGCAAATCACCCGCCAACTCTTTTAAGTATCCGGACGCACGGAGCGCACGGTAATTAGTCGGGTCCGTAACCAAAACAGATTGCAATATTTTGACCGCCGAATCATGACATTCTTTCGCAATATCGGTTCGGTTTTGCAATTGACAGATTTGAGCGTATTCCTGATAAAGCCGCGCCAATTCAATTTTCGGTTCCGACGAAGTAACATTGGTCTTGTACCAATCAATAAGCAAGTTAAAAGCGGAATTTTCGTTGAATGTTTCCATGTAGAGAACAGCCAAACCACGATGGGCTTCCGTGTGATTGGGGTTGTAGGTGAGAGCGAGTTGGTAATTTCGGAATGCCTGATCATACTGCAATTGTGCATCCGCCGATTGACCGGATTGGAGTGAAATCTTTCCCGATTGGTGATAAGTGGTCGCAAGATTGTAATAAGTATCGGCGTTGTTTGGCTCTACTTTCAACGCGGCTTCAAAAGCAATTTTCGCTTCGTTATACCGTGCCTGACCAAGATAACGCAAACCTTCGGAATTCTTGTTGTACGACGTACAACCCACTCCAAAAAATAAAACCAAAACAAAAAGAAACCTTTGCCATGCCATACGTTTTAAACTCCAAAACCGCTGAAAATTCCGTTTTCTACCAACATGTCGTCCCCAACAGTACAAGCATACTGATGATAAATAATAGACTCGCTACTGAATAGTTACACTAAATGCAAAATGTTAATTCCTCAATTTCCCGCTATTTCGGGTAAGAATAGCAATTTCTTTAATCAAGAGCAAGAGCAAAACGCAACACGTAAAATAATGATTGACAATCTAAAATTTATTACGGAACTGACTATTGAAGTTTCGGATTTATCGGCAACCGATTATTTGGGACGTTTTTTAGCCGAAACATTGCCTGATGGTTCTGTTGTTGCGTTGATCGGAACACTTGGTTCCGGCAAAACCCGACTTGTACAAGCCGTTGCGCACTATTCGGGAATAGAACAAGGAATGGTATCAAGTCCGACTTTTGTACTGCTCCACGAATACGACGGCAATCGACCGATTTATCATTTCGACACGTATCGGTTGACCAATGAAGAAGAATTTCGACAACTCAGTCCTGATGATTATTTTGAAGGAACCGGAGTAACCTTTGTCGAGTGGGCTGATAAATTCCCAACCGTTTTGCCGGAGGAACGGTTGGAGATTCGGATCGAAATAACCGGTAACACCCAAAGAAAATTCCAAATCACCGCCTTCGGTAATCTCTTTAATAAAACAATGAAACGGATTGTTTCTGAATTTGGCGGGGACATTTTCACTTTGGGTCGTTACCAATCGCCAATTGTAGAACTACATTGACCAATTGTAGAACTACATTAACCAATTGTAGAACTACATTAACCAATTGTAGGGCTACATTAACCAATTGTAGGGCTACATTTATCAATTGTAGGACTACATTTGTCAATTGTAGGGCTGCATTTATCAATTGTAGGGCTACATTTGTCAATTGTAGGGCTACATTTATCAATTGTAGGACTACATTTATCAATTGTAGGGCTACAAAATGACACAATTCTAACGATTTTTGGTAATTATTCAGTAGCGATTCCCTACACTAAATCAAATTTTTCCAAAGGTCCGATAGTTACAAGCAGGGGATTATCAAGCGGATATTTTTTCAAAACGGTATTGATGTCGTCGAGGGTGATTCGTCGGATTTCTTCAAGGTCTTGGCGAATGGTCCGGTATTGACGGTGAACAATCCATTCGTTGCCAATAGCAAACAAACGTCCGCCCGGTCGTTCATTGACAAGAACAAGCTGTGATAAAATTTTACTTTTCGAACGGTCAAGTTCTTCCTCCGTCAAACTGTTTTGGGCAACTTCGGCGTAAATTTTTCGGGTTCGGGTTAAAACTTCTTCGGCATATTCCGGTTCGCTGGAAAGACCTGTTATGAAAAGACCGTTGTCAAAAAATTCGCTGGTTTCCAGTTCCGCCGAATCCGCAACACCCGAATCAACAAGTTCCCAATAAAGCCGGCTGCCAACATCATCGCCAATCATGTTCGCAACCATTCCGGCAACAAATCGGTCGGCATCGCAGGCGGATGGGGCATCGGAAAGGAGTAGGGTATATTGTTGCGAAGCAAACTCTTTGAATATCCGGTGAAAACCGCGATGTCCGCAAACTCGACGCAACTCCAATCCGCGTTTGGCGGCAACTCCGGACGATTTCCAATGTCCGCAAACTTGTTCGGCTTTGTGAACGAATTGATCAAAATTAAGCCGCCCCGCTCCAATCAACACAATATTTTCAGGACAATATTGTTCTTCAAGGTATTGGCGTATCCGGTCAACCGAAAGACCGGAAACACTGTCAAGCGTTCCAAGAACACTATTGGCAAGCGGATGACCGGCAAAAAATAACTCACGACTTTTATCATCAGCACCGAAAGGCGGTTGGTCGTCATACATTCGGATTTCTTCCAAAATGACCTGTTTTTCCATCTCAAAATCATCGTGCCGCAATGCCGGACGTAAAAGATCACCAAGTAATTCAACTGCTTCGTTCAGTAATTCGGGAAGAAGCGACGCAAAAAAAACGGTTTGCTCTTCAGTGGTAAAAGCGTTGGCATCCGCGCCGAGTTCATCGAGACGACGATTAACTTCTTCAGAGGAATGATGTTCGGTTCCCTTAAACGCAATATGTTCAAGAAAATGGCTAACTCCCGCAATTTCAGGCGTTTCATTTCGTGAACCGGTCTTCACAAAAAAACCAAACGAAACAGAATAAGCCGCCTCATTGATTTCCGCAATCACTTCAAGACCGTTATCAAGTTGTGTTTTCCGAAATTGCATTGGAAATTTCTCATCATTCAAAATTTACCGAACGTTAACGGCGTGGGCTTGCCCCGCGTTGTTCGACTTAACCCTAAAACACGGGGTAAACCCCGTCGTTAACTATTAACTGGGAACCTCTCATCATTCAAAATTTACCGAACGTTAACGGAGCGGGCTTGCCCCGCGTTGTTCGACTTAACCCTAAAACACGGGGTAAACCCCGTCGTTAACTATTAACTGGGAACCTCTCATCATTCAGAATTTACCGAACGTTAACGGCGTGGGCTTGCCCCGCGTTGTTCGACTTAACCCTAAAACACGGGGTAAACCCCGTCGTTAACTATTAGGGAATCTCTCCTCTTCGGAATCTACCAAACGTTAACGTCGTGGGCTTGCCCCGCGTTGTTAGGCTTAACCCCCAAAAACACGGGGTAACCCCCGTCGTTAACTATTAGGGAATCTCTCCTCTTCGGAATCTACCAAACGTTAACGGCGTGGGCTTGCCTCGCGTTGTTCGGCTTAACCCCAAAACACGGGGTAAACCCCGTCGTTAACTAAATTGACTGAACGTTAACGGCGTGGGCTTGCCTCGCGTTGTTCGGCTTAACCCCCAAAACACGCGGTAACCCCCGTCGTTAACTATTAATTTATTAATTTATTAATTTATTAATTTATTAATTAATTAATAGGCAGAAAATAAAAAATGGAATGATGAGAGATGGTCTATTGTAAATTATTGGTTCATGATGAATGGGATAGGTTTGTTGTCAGTGTCGAAACATTCGATTTCGAGGTGTTCGGGCCAAACGTCAGATTGGGCGCGGATGATAATTTCCACATTGCCGTCACGCTCAATGGTTGCCAGTTCGAGTCGTTTTTTATTGTTCAAATATTCAACGACATCGTCGGCAAGAATCACCCGAATTTTGGCAATGTTCGGATATTGCGACGCGAGAACCAAAGCACGGAACACATCCAGAGCCATACTTTCCGGTGATTTGACCACACCGCCTCCATGACAACACGGACATTCCTGATACACGCTTCGTTTGAGTGAAGGTCGAATTCGTTGCCGCGTCATTTCAATCAATCCAAACGGACTGGTTCGCAAAATCTTGGTTTTGGCACGATCACGTTTAATGGCATCACGAAGTGTTCGTTCAACATTACGGCGGTGCGTTTCCTTTTTCATATCAATAAAATCGTTGACAATAACACCGCCAAGATCACGAAGACGGATTTGTCGTGCGATTTCTTTTGCCGCAATAAGATTCATTTGGTAGGCGGTTTCTTCGGCGTTATCTTCCGCTCGGAAACTGCCGCTGTTAACGTCAATCGCAACCAACGCTTCGGTCTGGTCAATAACCAATGATCCGCCGCCTTTAAGCGGAACACGTCGGCGATTAATTTTCGAGATTTCCTTGTCAATACCGAATTTATGGAAAATTGGTTCTTTGCCTTCGTAAAATTGTAGGCGATTGATATGACGCGGCATCATGAATTGCAGAAATTCTTTTGCCCGTTCAAATGCGGTTTGTTCGTCGATGACGATGGAATCAATTTCTGAACTGAAAATATCGCGGATTGTTCGGATGATCATGTCGCTCTCCTCATAGATGTCAATGGGTGAGGGCATTTTTTTCAACCGGCGAACAATCACTTTCCAAAGCCGCATAAGATAGGCAAGATCGCGTGAGAGTTCTTTCTGTGTTCGGTCAGCACCGGCAGTTCGGACAATAAATCCAAGTCCTTTGGGGGGGTGCAGATCGTTCATCATATCACGCAATTTCCGGCGTAACGATTCATCTTCAATTTTCCGTGAAACGCCAACTCTGCCCAAAGACGGCATCAATACAAGATATCTTCCCGGAACACTGATATAAGTCGATAATGTCGGGCCTTTATTACCGATACTTTCCTTAATCACTTGAACGAGAACTTCATCACCACGACGAAACACTTCCTGAATGGGCGGTTTGAAGCGGGGGCGATTATAGTTGAACCCGTCGTCAACATTGTTTCTGTTATTCCGATCATCGCGGTTGGCGCGATTCGCTTGTTCACGGCGTTCTTTTTCCGCCCAGCCGGGAACTTGCCTAAAATAACATGGTTCCACATCACTGATATGAAGAAATCCATTGCGGCCAATTCCAAAATCGACGAAAGCAGCCTGGATACTTGGTTCCAGGTTAACGACAATACCTTTGTAAATATTACCGACATAGTTATCATGGGCGGTGCGTTCGACATAAAGTTCTTCGAGCAAACCGTTTTCGACAACCGCAATCCGGCATTCTTCAGGTTGCCGGACATTAATTAACATTTCTTGTTTCATTCTGTACCTTTCCTCACGGCGGGAAAGCGTTTACGTTGCTTGTGGTCAGACCGAAATTTCATGGATTTATCGATCATCCGTTAATCGGCATCGGATTCGTTTGGGAAAAATACTTTGGAACAGTTCTTTTTCGAGTCCGAGAACCTGAAGGATTTCACGGATACCGGCTTCAGGACTGCCGTTTTGTGCTAAAATTTCGACGGTTAAATGTCCGGTCTCCTGAGCGTATTGGAGTTCACACGTTGCCGCGCGGACATCGACAAACTTACCGTTGGATTTTTCAGCAATCACCGAATCTACCGACAAAAAAGAGGAAACCCGATTAACTGTTTGATCACGAAGTTCTTTGGGGACAATAAATTCAAACGTTGAGGAGGCAAGTTTTGCTTTTGTTTCTTGCTCATCCAGTTGCCGTATCGAATAGAAATCCAACCCTTTAACCGAACAACGATTTAAGTCGGTAAGAAGAGTGGTCGGGTCAACCATTCCGGCGGACTCGTTTATTTCCAATTCGAGAACTTCATCGAAACCTTCAATTCCCAGAGCCAACGCGGAAGGGAGACTCATCCGAATTTTGGGATGAAAACCACCGCTCATTGCCAATGGGAGTTGGGCACGCCGGAACAGCGATTCAAAGGAACGCATTAAATCCTTGTGTCCGATGTATTTGAGATTTCCCGATTTGCCAAAGCGAATACGTACACGTTGTCGAACCATTGGTTCGAACAAACTCCGGCAAACGCCGTAGGCTGCCGAAGTCATTCAAAATTAAAAAAATGATTTGTTGATAAATTGAGCCGTTTTTTCGTCTCAACTCTATAAATACACTAAGGTTATAACAATTCTCTTAAATTATCTCCATTAATTGAATTACTCATTGTAGCGAAAAAAGATTGCTTGACAATAAGGATGTCCAAAAAAATATCCCGACATTCACCGGTTGGTTGTTAAATTAGATAAATTGGGGCAGGCAACCGTAGGTGAAAGCCCTTTGCCGAAAGGTTGCGTTGCCGATAGGCAATGGGGTTGTTTTGTAAAAAAAATGAGGTAAAAATAAGGTGGTTGAAAAAATCAAAATCCTTGCGAAAATTTCATTGAGGAATTTCCAAAAACTAATTTTATTCGACTTCGGTCGGATTTTAATCGACTGAATAATTACGAAACAGTCCTATTTTGTTTGTGCTGATATGTTGTTTGTACCTAGACCATTGATTGGAATTGTACCGCTTTATGATGAACCGCGTAACAGTTTTTGGATGCTTCCCGGTTACATGCAGGCGATAGAACATGCCGGAGGTATTCCGGTGATGTTGCCGTTGTCGTCGGAACCTTCATGTCTCCGTCAATTAGCGCAGCAACTTGACGGATTTCTGTTTAGCGGCGGTCAGGATGTTGCGCCGGAACTCTACGGTGAGCAACCGGCTGATTATTGCGGAGCGGTATGTTCCGAACGCGACGCAATGGAAAAAACATTATTGGAATTTGTACTGGAATTCGATAAACCGGTCTTCGGAATTTGTCGCGGTATTCAGTTTATGAACGTTTTTTTAGGCGGAACACTTTATCAGGATATTCCGTCACAGCTTCAAACGGAAATCGTCATTCCGCACCGCCAGAAACCGCCATACCATGAACCGGTTCACTCCGTTACCGTTGAACCGGAAACTCCCTTGTTTTGTGTTCTTCAAACCGGTGAAACTCTGTCTAATACGCCGTTCGAGATTCCGGTCAACAGTTTTCATCATCAAGGAATCCGCCGATTGGCTGCGGAGTTGAAAACTGCGGCTTGCGCACCGGACGGACTTATCGAAGCGGTTTATCATCCCAACAAACGTTTGGTCTTTGCAGTTCAGTGGCATCCCGAATTTTCATGGCAAAACGATTCAAACAGCCGTAAAATTTTTTCCTATTTCGTTCAAAATTGCGGAGAGTAAATTTATGTTCCGTTTTTTATGGTGCAGTATTATGATTTTGTTATTGACAACAACAGTTGTTGTCTTCGGTGAAGAAACACCGGTGAATAATACATCGGTGAATAATACATCGGTAAACGATACGCCGGAGAATGATGAGATTCGGCAATTGATACAAAAACTTGGCGACGACAGTTATGTAGTCCGTCAACGTGCGGAAGCGCAATTGTTCCGAATTGGCGTGGACGCTTTTGCCGAACTTCAACGTGCGAAAAAGAATAAAGATGTTGAAATTGTTCGTCGTGCGGAACGGCTTCTTGCACGGTTTGAAAATCTTTTTCTGGTCTTGGAAGATCGGTCACTCTATTTTTGGATTGCCCAATATGCTTTTAATATGAATGTAACCGAAAAGGCGGGAATTTTGTGGATTCTTGCCCGACCGTTTTATGATGCTCCCAACGGTGAAGGGTTGCCGACACTTTGTCGGGTTGTCCGTTTTGATACGGAGTATTCACTTCGTGCTGAAGCGGCAAAATGTCTGATGGCGTTACCGCCGTCCATTCCCTCCAAGCAGCGGCAATGGTTTCGCACGATTCGTGAGACGCTTTCCAATTCCGGCGATGATTATTTGTTGCAATTAGTTGCGGAATTCGCCCGGCTTCGTTGTGAGCTGGACGAGTTGAAAGATGACACAGAAAAAAAATCTCAAAACGAAGCCAAACAAACGAAACGACCGGTCAACTATCCTGTTGCGCTCAATGCGGACAATTCTATTCGGCAACGTGTTCTCCAACTCACCGACCGGATTGCGGAATTTCAATCCAAGCCGGAACACAGTGTTTTTCAGTCCGGCAACATGAACGATATTCTTCTGTTTTACGCTTTGGCGGAAATTCAGGATATTGCCGGTTTGACGGTGGAACGTGACCGGAGTATTCAAGCGGCGTTGGCAGTTCGTACCGAATCGCTTGGCAATGAACATCCGCTGAATGTTCTTAGCGACGAGGAGGTGAAACAACCGTTTTATGATCATTTTGCGGTTGGACGCATTTTAAAGCAGAAATTTCGTCTCCATTGGGCATTGCGTCATTTCCAACTGGTCAGTGAGGAAAGCGGGCATCTTTCGTTAAAAATCAACGCCAACGCTCATGCTGCGGAAACATCGGGACTTTTGTGTAATTATTCAGAGGCAACCCGTTATTTCGACAACGCGATTGAATTGGTTGAGAGTAATGAGTATGCGAAAATGTTCAACAATGCGAAACAGATTTCCGCGCAATACCATGCGGATCGATTACTTTGCCTTGCTCGGTCTGCTGTGGAGCAGGAAGATTGGTTAAAAGCGACAGAATTGGTCAAGCAAGGTTTGAAAAGTAATCCTTTGGAAATTGATCTTTTAATACTTGGCTATCGACTTTCTGATTCTGATCCGGTATTTCGTGAAGAGTTGAAATTGAAAAATGATCGAGCCTTATTGCAAATCGAGCGAAATATTCACCTACAGGCGGTTGAACCGGAACGTCGTTCTTGGTTTATTGCCCAAGCCTGTAATGAAGCGGCGTGGCTTCTTGCCGGAACGGGCGGCAATTATGTTTCGGCGTTGGCGTTAAGTGAAGCCGCACTCAAGGCGGAGCCGGAAGATTGTAGTTGGCTTGACACATTAGCCCATGTTTATTTTCTCGGCAAACAATACGACAAAGCCGTTGAAATCCAAGAAAAGGTGGTTCGCCTTGCTCCCGAATCCGCTATCTTTCGGCAATCATTAGAACGGTTTCGAAAAGAACTCGCAACTATTCAGTAGCGATCCTATCATTTATCATCAGTCGTCCAATAATCAATTGTAGGGCTACATTGGGGAATCTCTCAACATTCAGAATTTACCGAAAGTTAACGGCGTGGGCTTGCCCCGCGTTGTTCGACTCAACTCCCAACACGGTAACTGTCTATTTTATCATCAATCCGTTTTCTCATCATTCCTGTACCAATTGCATTTGGTTTGAATGATTCTATTGTCTAATCCCGCAGGGATGACACTTTATTAACCGTATGCTT
>JAIROD010000214.1 GCA_031257725.1 Planctomycetaceae bacterium
TGACCGGTTTTCAACGTCTAAAAAACGGAAACTTGTTGATTGGTTGTTACGCCGCTTACAACAAAGAAGGCAAAGGGGTTGGTATGTTCGAAATAACACGGGATAAAAAACTCGTTTGGGCCTACCAAAAACCAACCGGTGATAAAGTTGATAGAAATATGATGGGAGTCCAATTATTACAGTAATCATTCAAATAGAAGACAACCTCTAAAAATTTCATTTTTATCACAAAATTTTTAAGCCGACGCAACCTACCTTTTGGTTATTGGACTGATGATAAATAAATAGGATCGCTACTAAATAGTTAAAAAAAATATTCCACTGATATATTACGATTTATTTGATTTTGTGATTGACTATGATTTTCTTAATCATCGTCTTCATTCAATCATTAAAATCATAGTTCAAACCATTACTTGTGTTGCCCTTTCAGGGCGAAAGCAAAGAATGACCATTACCATTGACCGTCGCCCACAAACGGAAAACGCTCCCATCAGAAAATGACACTGAAATATGTCGAAAGGTGCGATTTATTGAACGCGAAAAGGTATATTAACTCTATTTGGATTTCCTCTGAACCTGATTAACTGCGTCAAGGCAACATTCAAAAAGAAGGCGTGAAGGATGAAAACCAAAACGCACCGCCGTAATTACTGTGCGGTTATCAACTAACATTTCCGCATATAAATGAAATTGTCCCTCTTTACCAATTAATTCCGTTTTAGTCAATTGAATTGATAAACCGCTCATGTTTTTTACCGCGTCCAGAACCGCCGATTCAACAGTCAAACCTTCACCGGTAATCGTTTGTTCCTTGTCAACCGCCGTAGAAACAATTCCCGTTACACGACAATGTTCGTCGGTACGGTATTCCGAAAAACGGTTGCAGGAAATCGGTTGCGGAAAATCAACCGGCAATAAATCGTACTCAAACGCCAGTTTCAAAAACTCTGTAACGCCAAATGTTCGTAAACCGGATTCTTTGATATGGTTCAAAAGTTGTTCTGTTACCGTGTTGTCGGGTTGAGTCAAACCGAGTTGTTCCGCGATAAGATGAACGCCGGCTTTACCGGAATGACGCGATAAAACAATCCGTTCCGGTACGGCGTTACAAATTCGTGCCGTTTCCGGTAAATAATTGTTCGCGGAATGAACCAGCCCTTTTTGATGAAGACCGGATGCGTGAGCGCAAACATTCCAACCGGTAAGAGGTTTCATCGGACCGGGAGAAATTCCCG
The DNA here is from genome assembly GCA_031257725.1 of Planctomycetaceae bacterium. GTDB lineage: Bacteria > Planctomycetota > Planctomycetia > Pirellulales > Thermoguttaceae > WRKP01. The sequence continues at coordinate 1,239 of JAIROD010000214.1, forward strand.
TAACACAATAAAAATAATCCGCCAACCCGCCGAGATATTCCGCATGTAATCCGGTTGAAACGTTGTAAATTTCAGGATGTACGAAAAGATTGGCGGCAACTTCTTCGAGTGCGGCATTGCCTGACCGTTCACCAAGACCGCCTACCGTCGCCTCAATTTGATCACAACCCGCCTCAATCGCAGCAAGCGTATTCGCAACTGCAAGACCGGCATCGTTATGGCAATGAATACTTAAACGTGCCTGACCGGATGAAAAACCGGAAACCTGACGACGTAATAACGTAACAAGCGAAATGATCTGCGGCGGTGTGAACAATCCGGTGGTGTCGGCAATATTGACCACTGACGCTCCCGCATCAATAACCGCATGACAATATTCGCACAAAAAATCGGGATCGGATCGGGTGGCGTCTTCGGCTCCGATTTCAACCGATGAAACAAGTCCCGACGCAAAAGAAACCATTTTAACGGCACGCTCAATCAATTGTGTCCGTGAAATATTCAAAAAGGCGGCAAGATGAGCGTCACTGACGGGTAATGTAACATGAAGGATTCCGGTTTCATCAAGAACCGCCGCCGTTTTTCGAATATCGTTTATTTTTCCGCGACAAATAACCGCAGCCTGAACAGGAAAATCTTTCAACACGCTAACAATATCACAACATGCCTTAAAATCGGCCTGAGAAGAAAGCGGAAAACCTGCTTCAATAATATCCACCCCTGCTTTTGCCAATGCAACAGCAAGCACCGGCTTGGTTTTCCGGTCAAACGCAAACCCTGCCGCCTGATCTCCGTCTCGCAATGTTGTATCGAAAATTATCACACGGCGCATCGGAATACCTTCATCAAAAAGTAAAATATTACTACGGGAATCTCTAAAAATACCGTAACTATTCAGTCGCGGTGAATGTTCATTTTTTTGTCTCGTAGGGACAACATATTGGTAGCCAAGGAGGTCAATCAAAAACATGCGTCCCATAGGGATGAAATATTGGTAGAAAAAACGCCAAATATAAATTCACCAACATTGCGTCCCTACGGGACGCGAATAATGTTGCGATACTGTTTTCTACCAATATGTTGTCCCTAGCGGGACAGAAATGCCAATACTCATCGTAATCAAATGATCCCCCAAAATAGGAAATAATCAGTTTGATTTTGTGATTGACTATGATTTTCTTAATTTTCTTAATTTTCTTAATCATAGTCTTCATTCAATCATTAAAAATCATAGTTCAGACATTAAAATCATCGTTCAGACGCGGATTACACGCCCCACACGTCCATCGTTCCGCTTGCAATACTCCAACATCCATGTTCAACTCTCAATCAATCTACTGCCCTTTCAGGGCGTTGATCGTGTTTATCGTTACCCGCCGCGTTGCGGCGGGCTGGCTTGTGTTGCCCTTTCAGGGCGAAAGAATGACCGTTACCATTGACCGTCACACACAAATGGAAAACGCTCCCCTTAATATATCTCATTGCCTAAAGATCGAGTAATAATATCATTGTAATATTCAAAATGTTTCAAATTCATTTTTTACGAACCTTCTTTTCAATTTGATTTTTCCGACCCCAACAATGATTCGTTTGAATTTCCGTTGAGTTTATGGTTACACCCAGCCGCCGCCGAAACATTCTCAACACCCAAATAATCAGCCGATTTTTTTCCTGCCAATTCGTGAACACTACCGAAAATTCCGCAAAATCTTGATAACTGGAATCATCGTCGTCTGTTTTATTTTTCTTGGACATTGCAATTGTATTGCCGATAACTTTTTACAAAGAAATCTGAGCATTGTGTAATATCTATGTTGCGCGGTTACGCCGAATATAATTTCAGTATATGACAGCAATTTCAACTTATCCGTTTTACGGTTCAACATTTTCATCGGTTTCGTCCACTGGTGCGGCTCCGTCACAAGGGGCGGTGTTGTCCTTTTCCTCCCCAATCCGTAAAACCTACACCATGTATTACGGAACAAAAAGCGCAACCTTTACCCCAACACCTTATCCTAACGAATCGTCAGGAACTTACCATCTTACCACTCCAGTTAAAATAACCAAACCGGAAGTGGTCAGGCAAAGCACGGTTATTTATCAAAAAAATACAACACCGCTTAAAACGTCATCCGTCCGAATCTACGGAAACACCACTTCCGAAATGTCCTTCTATAAACCGGGTAACAATAACTCTGCCGCATGGTATTCTCCAACAAAAGGAAGAATAATTACCAACAATACCTTTTGTCCGACCTGTCGATAATTTGTGGTTTGTGGTTGGGAATTTGGAATTTGCGGCGCAAGCGGATTTGACAATCCATGCGGCGGCAACTCCGCACGCGATACAACCGCCAATCCCTAATTATCGAAACACGTCGGCTTCGAGACGGTAGGGAGTTTCTCCGGCGGTATCATGTTCCTCGACATAAAGAATACCGCCGACACGCACCAAACTGGTTCGGTAAGGTACTTTGAAATCGCCGGAAAGAATCACTTCAATCATTTCCGTTGGATTTCTGGTTGTTGCCCCGAATTTACCTTGTTCGATCGCCGGCACCAACATGAAACGGTCAATGTTGGTCATTTGCCGAGTCGGATACATATAGCCTTCAATAAAAACCGGCATACCGGGAATTTGATTACCTAGTTCATCCAAATGCGGAGTCAAGGCGATGATTTCCTCTGGAATGCGTCCTGTTTTGGAGTCGGCAACCAGTTGAGTAAAATCAATTTTGAGATAACCCGGCGGCGTTTCGAATGAATAAGCGTAAACTTGATACGAAATTCCGGCAATCGCAAAAATTAACGATAACGCCACGCCGGCTGTTGAAATACCCAATCCGCTCAACTCTTCCGACGCTTGAAGAATTTTTCGTATCGCTAAAATTCCCAGCAATAGACCCAACAACGGAAAAATAATAAAAATTAAACTAATAAACGTTAAAATCGATAAAACGCCTAAAATCAATGAACCGACAGATTCCGCTGTTAACGAACGGTAATCGGGATTATCGTCAGGCAACACTTCATCATGATCCTGATAATAACCTTTTAAAGCGTCGTCAAATTCTGTACGTCGGCGTTTGGGTTCAAATGGATCGCTCATAAAAATCACTCCTGTTAAATTTTGTATGTTTTAAAATCCGGTTTTCATTTTTTGATAAAAACGGAACACTGACAGTTACAATATTATTTAATGGTTGTGAGTGTTTCTCTTGGTTTATTGGCGGTCTGATCCCAATAAGGCGACAAACGCCGTAATCTTGCGACAATTTCCGGAAACTTATCGATAACAAAATCAATTTCACTTTCCGTTGTGTAACGGCTCAGGCTGAACCGGATAGAACCATGTTTTGCCGTAAAAGGAACACCCATTGCGGTTAAAACATGCGACGGTTCCAGTGAACCGGAGGTACACGCCGAACCGCTCGACGCACAAATTCCAAGCTCGCTCAATTGATACAAAATTCCTTCGCCTTCAATATAATGTACGGAAATATTAAGCGTGTTCGGCATTCGCTCCGCACCGGAACCATTGACTTCGACATTCGGAATTTTTTGTACAATTCCGGTTTCCAATTTATTGCGCAAATATTCCATACGTTTTCGGTCTTCATCATGAGTTTCGGCGGCTCGCGTAACTGCTTTGGCTATTCCGATAATATACGGAACATTTTCCGTACCGCCGCGCCGTCCTGATTCCTGATGTCCGCCGATCAGAAATGTCCGGCATCGTGTTCCACGCCGAAGATACAAACCGCCAACCCCTTTGGGCGCATGAAATTTATGTCCCGAAAACGCCAACATATCAACATTACGGAAATTCCCGTCCAGCCGAATAGGAATTTTGGTCATTGACTGAGTTGCATCACAAAGAAACAGAATTGACGGATCGGTTTCTTTGACCACCCGTGAAAGCCGTTCAATCGGAAACACCACTCCGGTTTCGTTATTGGCGTGCATGATCGCCACAAGCAGCGTATCACTCCGCAATTCCCGTACAAATTCACCGAGATTGAGATTACCCTGACGGTCAACACCGATAAATGAAACTTCAAATCCTTCCCGTTGTAATTCTTTTCCGACTTCGAGAACGGCGGGATGTTCGACGGCGGTGGTGATCAGATGCCGACGTTCAGGATTGGCGCGAATCGCACCGAAAATGGCGGCATTGAGACTTTCTGTTGCGCAGGAAGTGAACAGCAACTCTGAAGTATGCGACGCTCCCAAAAATCCGGCAATCAATTCACGCGAAGACTCAACCGCATGTTTCACCGGTTTGGCAACATCATACATGGAACTCGGATTAAAATATTCGTCGCCAAAAAACGGCAGCATCGCGTCCTGAACTTCCGGCGCAACCATCGTAGTCGCATTATTGTCAAGATAAATCATTTTAGCTAATAGTTAATAGTTAATAATGAATAGTGTAACTATTCAGTAGCGGTGAATGTTCATTTTTCGTAATATATCAGTGGAATTTTCAAAGCAAGTTTATACAAAACCTTATTTTCACCTTATTTTTCAAACAAAACAACCTTAGTAGCCCAAAGGACTCCCTACAATCAACCTTAT
>JAIROD010000222.1 GCA_031257725.1 Planctomycetaceae bacterium
GCCTGCTGTTCATAATAGGGACACAAATGAAGTAATGCTCCAAATTTATGGGCATTAGCGTTTGAAACGGTTGTGTGAATTTTAGACATTCCTGCCGGCAATTGATGATTGGTATCGTGGAAGTTGTGAATCGCCAAACCGAGTTGCTTTAGGTTGTTGGAACATTGTGAACGTCGTGAGGCTTCGCGAGCCGCCTGAATCGCCGGTAAAAGCAACGCAATCAAAACTCCAATAATCGCCACCACCACCAATAACTCAACAAGCGTAAAACCAAATAAATCTTGAGAAAATTTATTGTAATAAAATTTCTTGCCAAAATTTCGGAACGGTTGGTTTTCACTTTTTTCCCCGTCTAAATGAACTTCCGTTTCGCTATCTTTAACATTGGCGGTAACGTCAATATTGGTATTGACCACAGTACGGAACAAATTGAGTATCGAATTTAAATTTTCCATCTTTTTTTCTCCTCATTAATTGAGTTAAAGGACTTAATAAAACGTTACGAAAGTATCAAACGGTCATTCTTTTCGTTGTTAAAATGAAAAGAAAAAACAGTCGTACAACAAACAATGACTATCTAATTGAGTCTAATTTAATCTGTACAAAAACGTTTTTGCACAAACTGCGTTTTAATTTATCGTAACCATTCACGCAACATTCGGATGTTTGATTTAACGTTTCAGTTTCATCGTGTATCTCGAACGAGATAGGGAAAATGAATCATTCGGACAAACACCGTCAATGGCGCATGAACGGTTACAATTATTTTTACTGTTGGTAAGTTTTGGGATCGGAAATTTCAATGACGGCATTTCCTGCGGTTTCTGGAACGTTAATTCTGACAGGAGTTGTTTCGGCGTTCTCCCACTCTGCCGGAACAACTTTAGGTATTGCGGCAATTTCCGCATCAATTTTTTCCCGGTAAGCGGTAACCTCCGCCTCGCTCATTTTTCCAAGTTGTTCATTGGAAAGTTCCGATGGAGCTTTGGGAGTGTAACTGATAATTGCCTTGTAAGTTCCGGGCGGAATACCGGGTTTTGTGTAGTTGTTAATGGCGGTTGACAGAGCTGCAACTCCATTAGTACCGGTATTGCCAAGTGCAACATACTTAACCGGTGATTCGGCAAGAAACATGATTGATGCACCGCTAACCGGTTTGCCTTCATTCTGTAACTTCACCTCAAACTTGACCAGTTTTTGCGGAAATCCGTCTGGTACTTTTTGTGACGAACACCCGCCCAACGCCAATACTCCAATAACCAAACAAGCAGTTATCAGCAGTAAGCAATGTTTCCAATGTTTTAGTTTCATAAACAGTCCTTTCATTTTGAATTTTTTGTTTTGTTTTTGAACAAGAAATATGTGAAATATGTAAAATATGTAAAATTCGCGGAATCCAGAACTATTCAGAACTTAAATGAGATCAAATTCCGTGAATCATACGTCATTCCCAAATCGAATTTCGGGACAATCACTCACGGAATCGGTACCGATTCTTTGCCGATTGCAGAACCTAACGCCCCCCAAACTCCCCAAAGCGATTTTTCGCCTTCGGCTTCGTTACCATGTTTTAGAAGGTTGTTTGTTGCGCCGGTATTTCCAGCGTCTATCGTTTCAGAAATAAAGTGAATGGAACCATCGCCGAACAGGCAATTGACACCGCCCTTATGGTTGCTGGACGGCGTATTCAAGATTAACGCTCCTCCCCAATCATGTCCCGCACAACTTGCAGAGTTCGGCGGCATAACGGTCATTAATCCGTTGACGCTTATATCGCCGTTTGCCCATTGAAGTCCGATACTATTTCCGGCGGCGGACGATGGAGCGGACTGTGCGTCAATACAATGCTGTCTTTTTGCAGTGCTGGAATCGTTATTCCACGCGGCGATTCGTACTGTTCCGGCTTTAGGATTTTCGGGAAAATACTGTTGCCGTGCATCGGTGAGCCCGACACGTTCCGACATAGCGATTGTATTTGAGAGTCCATCGGTAATCGCGGCGAAACTTTTAAACGAATATTTAAGTCCCAAAAAACCTCGCGGACAATGAACAGCCGTGTTATTGGCAGCATCCGCCGCGCCGCCGCCAACAATCACGTCACCGAAAACAATCGCATAATTGTTACGACCTGCGTTGTTACATGCCGCAACCGGAACTTCACCGGAATTTGACGGACACACCAAACCGGAAAGAGTTAAACCAACCGCTTCTGTAGGCCAATCTCCATAATTATATGGTTGCGGAGTTGCATCAACGAATGTTTGATAAAGTGTTTGTTGTTCATAATAGGGACACAAATGAAGCAATGCCCCAAATTTATGGGCATTTCCTGTTGCGGCGGTTGTGTGAATTTTAGACATCCCTGACGGCAATTGATTATTGGTATTGTGGAAGTTGTGGATTGCCAAACCGAGTTGCTTCAGGTTATTGGAACATTGTGCGCGTCGCGCCGCCTCACGTGCGGCTTGAACGGCAGGCAACAGAAGAGCGATTAACACGCCGATAATCGCAATGACCACAAGAAGTTCGACTAAGGTAAAGCCGAACGGTGAAGAACGAAAAAGAGTTGAGAATTTTGCAGAAAAATGTCGGAAAACCGGAGACTTTCCGCTCTCCGTTCTTAACTTTCTTCTATATACGGCCCCCCCCCCCCTGTCTTGCCCATTTTAACATTTGGCAATTTTCAAAGAAAAACGCCAAAATCCCAACCAAACACATCATTACATTTTTCATTGTTGTTCTCCTTATTTTATAAGGTTTTATTGAAATTATCACCATTCGCCTACCGTAATACAATACAATACAATACAATACGGTGAAAAAAAGCGTAAAGTGAATTTGATAGTTTCACAGTTTACATGGAACCGAATAAATTGTCAACAGGGATTTTTCCTATTTTCAAAAACTTTTTTTCGATTTTCCGCTTTTTTGGAAAAAAACGCCTATCGGGAATCTCTCATAATTCACATTTACCAAAAGTTAACGGCGTGGGCTTGCCCCGCGTTGTTAGGCTTAACCAAACAACACGGGGTACCCCCCGTCGTTAACTAAAAACACAAGGTAAACCTCGTCGTTAATTAATTGGTTGACAATAAAAAATTGAGTAATATATCAGTGGAATTTTTCGGAGATTGAAGTTTATTTTTTACCACCCCTGCCCCCCCTTCGGAGGGGCTAGGGGTGGTCATTCGGAGTAAACGACTGAATAGTTAAAAAAAATATTTCACTGATATATTACAAATTTTTATTTTCCTGATTTTACTTTGTGGTCAATTCAAAATCAAGCGTTTGCTGATCGGTGGCGATTTCTGTTTCCATTCCTTCTTTGTACTTATCAGGAATAACGGAAACTTGTTCGTCGCTTTCCACGCCCATAACGGTAACTTTTTTTCCGGTTTTTTTGACCGCCGTAAAAGAAACCATCGCTTTACCGGCCGGAACATTTTTTGCAGCATAATTTCCGTTGGAAATCGGCACACGCACACCGACACCGCGATTTCCTTCCGACGGCGTGATGGAAATAAAGCCGTCTTCTATTGGCGTGCCATCGACCGTGATTTTACCTGTCAGATTGACTCCAACATAATTGGAACCGCACCCCGTCGTGAAAAACACCGAGAGCAACACGCCAATAAACAATAATAAACTCCTCATTGAAAACTCCTGTCAAATGAAATGAATAAAAATATGGAAAGACATTGGAGAGACGTTGTGTAACGTCTCTCCGCGATAGTTGCACGCGACGCTTAAAACGTAACGTTTGGTTCTATCGGAGTGTCGTGTTCTGCGACAGTGGAAATGTCCGGGTCGTACTCCCGGTTTCCGGCGTTGTCGATAGTTCCTGCGGCACGGTAAATATTGGGTGAAATTGTTTCACTGCAAAAATGCACCGAACCATCGCCGAACAAAACATTCACTCCGCCGGAATGATAACTTCGTGCAAACGCACGTTGGTCATTGGGCCAATTCGGCGTTGCGGTCGTCACGGGAGCTTTCGGTAAATTCATACGCGCGTTATACCATGACGAAATAATTGTATCCGGCTGCGCACTGTTCGGCGGATAATAACTCATAACCATCGAACCCGGCGCGTTGTCCCAAAGGATACAGCCGCGATAATCTCCCGGAAGTCCGCTTCCTTTGATTCCTTCGCCAACCGCCATCGTGTTGCTTGTTCCGTCGGTCAACGATGCCATTTTTGTCGGTTCTATAATACTGAAAAAATGTTTGCGGTGACGCGGTGCCCATTGTGATTTATTGATGTATTCCATCATGTTCCAATAAGCGTATGGGGCAAAAAATCCGGGATAATTCCCGCGGGAAGCATAAAACCATTGGCCTGTGTACACAGTAGTTTTCGGCTCAATCGGATCGCTGGGGCATTGATACGAAGTAATCGGCGCGGCTCCGGGGCGTTCCCAATTAGCATTGTCAGCACATGCGCCCAAGGGTGTCGTTCGGATGTCATAGAGTTGGTACAGAGCGATTTGCTCAATGTACGGGTAAATCAGAAACGACCATGTCGTTCTGGGATTTCTTCTACCCCATTCCGAACCGACAACACCGACCGGAAAGGTTTGTAACGTATCGTGATAGTTGTGCAGTCCCAATCCGATTTGCTTGAGATTGTTGCGGCACTGCATCCGCCGTGCGGCTTCTCTCGCGGCTTGTACCGCTGGCAACAGCAATGCGATTAGCACACCAATAATCGCAATCACCACAAGAAGTTCGACCAACGTAAAGCCGAACCGTAAAGAATGGGAAAGAGTTGAGACTTTTGCGGGAAAAATGTTGGAAAACCAACTTTTTCCGCTCTCCATTCTTAACTCTTTCCTATATCCTGCCCCCCCCCCCCCTGTCTTGCCCATTTTAACATTTGGCATTTTTCAAAGAAAAACGCCAAAATCCCAACCAAACACATCACTACATTTTTCATTGTCAATCTCCTTATTTTATAAGGTTTTGTTGAAATAACCGCGAAACATTGCCGAAAAACAACACGGCAAGAAAAAAATGTCTCGCAATTGAATGAGTTTCATAGTTTACATGGAACCGAATAAATTGTCAACAGGGATTTTTCCTTTTGAAAGAATTTTTTAATTAGTTTTTGTTGAAAAAGGAGTTTTTCAAGGGATTTGACATGTTGTTTCGATAATCATGTGTTGAATTTTTTCGTACAATCGTAGATTTTTTTACAAAAAGTTATTTTTCTGCCAATTTTGTTGCAGTGAGTACGTACCTTTTTCGTTCCGGATATTTTTTTGGCACAAATTATCGAGAATTTGTTTATTATAGTTTCGTTTTTTTGTTTTTTGCGGACATCACGACGAGGTTGTGACAGAAAATAGCACTGCCAACACCTCGGCAGAAGC
>JAIROD010000257.1 GCA_031257725.1 Planctomycetaceae bacterium
GTGTTGTACGCTGTTGGTCTTTAATTTTCAGCCGTCAACAGGGACAAGTCGGCGAGTACACCGTATTGTTTAAAACCGCCCGGCGGTCGGTTGCCTACCACGACTGAATAGTTACAAAATTTGATTTAATGTTTATTGGCAATTCCTGCAACATTTCAGCAAAAGATCACTGACCACGTGTTGCCGATGCAATTTTGATTTTTTGCGGGTGCTATTTTCAAAGTTTGTTGAATTGTGTATAGTATTATGACTAGTCTTCAAAAACGCGAAAAATTTTTTATATCTATTCACCAGATTGGAGGTTTTACATTTTGCGGTTGATTTATTACAAGCAACAACCCCTTTAGGGGTTGTACTAAAAACATATCGCTTATAAGTTTCCATGCCGCTTTTGGGCAACCCCTAAAGGGGTTGGTTGGTTGGTTTTACCGCCGGTTCGGTATCTGCTAACTGGCAGCGGTTATTCACAGGAAACGCCTACGGCGTTGACCCGATGGCAGACGTTTAAAAACGACAGTAACAATAACAAGCAACCAATCGACAGAATAGTTACGACAAAATAAATGAACAATTACCATACGAAGTTACGATGTTGCATGTTGCCCGCAAGAAAGAGTTTTGTAAAGTTCTCGGTCCCGGTACTCGCAGCGTTATTTGGTTTCACGGATGTTTGCGTCAGTGTCCGGGTTGTATTGCCGGCACGATGAATGAACTCGCCGAATATGAAACTTTTATTCCGCAACAACTTGCCGATTGGGTCAAGAATAATATCGGTATTGAAGGTATCACCCTTTCCGGCGGTGAACCGTTTCAACAACCTCGTGATGAATTGGCTGCGTTTTTGATGTTGGTAAAACAGAATGTAACGGATTTATCCGTGTTGTGTTACACCGGTTACCGTTATGAAGAATTAAACAAACAGGAATCCGCTATTCCCGTCCTACAACACATCGACGTGTTAATCGACGGTGAATATCGGGAAAATGAAGATTTCGGGCAACGTTGGAGAGGTTCGGACAATCAACAGTTTCACTTTTTGACAAAACGATACAAAAATCAAGAAAACGAATGGAATCATACTCTTGAACGGCAAATAGAAATTGAATTGGATATGAACGGTAAATTGCTGATTTCCGGCGTGCCGTCCAAAGATTTTATTAACAAATTAACGATGGAATTACAACGGCGTGATGTCAACGTCGATTTTTCATAAGATGAGAGTTTTTATTGACGTCAAACAAAAGTTGATTGAATATTTGGGAACACCTTATTTTTCGGACAACAATTGTATGCTATACTGTGTTGATTCGGTAAAGGCACAAAAAGTTTTGCCGTCTGAATTATTTGGATTGGTTATAACCAGTCCGCCATATAATATCGGTAAAGAATACGAAACGGTAATGTCGATTGACGATTACATCCTTTGGACCCAAAAATGGACTCGTGAAACTTGTCGCCTGATCACAAGCAACGGTTCATTTCTTTTGAATCTTGGTTATATTGCTGTCGAATCAAAAGGACATGCGATTCCGTTACCGTATTTATTGTGGAATGAGATACCGTTATTTTTTAATCAGGAAATCGTTTGGAACTATTCCGCAGGTGTTGCCTGCAAAAATTATTTAAGTCCGCGAAATGAAAAATTTCTTTGGTACGTCAAGAATAAAGATAACTATGTCTTTAACCTTGACGAAATCAGAGATAAAAATGTTAAATATCCAAATTCCAAAAAACATGGAAAACCGAGAGTAAATACGTTAGGTAAAAACCCCTCCGATGTTTGGGAAATCGCAAAAGTTACAACCGGACAAAATTGTTCTTCTGTAGAACGAACCCCGCATCCTTGTCAATTTCCTACGGATTTGATTGATCGGTTAGTATTGGGATTTTCGGAAAAAAACGGAATCGTATTTGATCCGTTTGTCGGGTCCGGAACAACCATCGAGTCGTGTATCAGGCATGGAAGATTTTGTGTCGGATTTGAAATAAGAGAAGACTATTGCGAAATCGCAAAAAAACGTATCAAAAACTATTATAATCGGATTCCGCAATTATTTATTTGGGAAGGAAACGATCAATATGTTACCGTATAAAAATGTTGATGTTAGCCAATGGTCAAAAGTAACTCAACGTCTTATCGAAAAACAGCAAGAGAGAACAAACTGATTGTTCTTTATACACAATAACATTACCATTCGTAAAACAAATGGAATACCCTATTGAACGGTAAATTGCTGATTTCCGGCGTGCCGTCCAAAGATTTTATTAACAAATTAACGATGGAATTACAACGGCGTGATGTCAACGTCGATTTTTCGTAATTTTATTTTTTTCATGAAAGGAAAATATGATGAGTGGACCTAAAGTGGGAGTCGTGGCGTTAGGCGGGGCAACTGCTATTGGCGGCGGTGTCGCTTTGGCAGCCGCTGCTGTTGTCGCCTCACCTGTTGTTTTTACCGGATTGATCGTTGCCGCTGCAATCGCAGACAGCCATCAAAAGAAAAAAACGGCAAAAACGACCAAACGTGGTGCGGAGAAATTTCTCAATTCTTACCAACAGGAACGAAACAATATGATTGCCGAAATTGACCGTTCCGAAAAACCGTTACAATCTTTATTGGCTAACGGCGAAACTCGTTGGAACATGTTAAAACATGACCTTGATCAAATACGGCGTGAAGTTCAGACGGAGATGAACCAATTAAGAAACAACACCGGAATGCCGCAAACTAAAAGTGAAGCGGAAAATTCGTTGCGCCAAGCCGAAAAACTTTTGAACGATGCCGAGCATCAACAGGAACAATTTGTCCAATTTCGTAACGAATCAAATCAAAGTTTCCGGCTTGCAAGGAATAATCCGTCCGCCGCAAAACGGACGGTTCGGCAACATATTGCCAAAGGTTCTAAAACAGGCGACCAAGCTGTTGGCGCGATTAATCAGGCGGTGGAGAAAGCAAGGTTGACGAAAATTCAATTTGAAGAAACGTTGCTCATTATCCGTCAAAAAGGCGCGGAAGAACGGAAACAAGAATTGTTACGCCAAAACGCTTTGAGCAATATTGCCGTTGCCAAAAGTGAAATGATACAAGAAAATATTTCATTGATTAATGATTGGGTCAGTGAAGATGCCGTTCAATTGTTGGAGGAACATCAGGAAAAAGCGAAGAAAGCGTTTGATGATGAACGGTATGAGGAATCTTCGTTGTTGGCGCAAGAATCTGTTGCGATGTATCGGCAATTTTTTGATACGGCGTTACGGATAAAGCGGCAATTCGAAAGTCGTGAAATTATTACCGATGCGATTGTTGCCGCGTTGAATGATTTGCAATACGATGAGCCGGACGTGAACTATGAACCGAAGGAAGGTATTGACAATGCGATGCTCGGTAATATTACGATTTTTGCCAAGTCCAAAGGTGAATCCGGTGATATTCGGTTGGCAATCGATCTTGATGGCAAAGTGAATCTTGATGTAGCAGAAATTGCCGAAGGCAATGAATCGGAATGTTATAACGCAATCACAAATTTGCAATCGAAAGTTGCTGATGTTGTTGATTTCCAAATGACCGATTGGGGACGGGCAAAGAATGTTGACAATGTTGCTGCCGGAA
>JAIROD010000271.1 GCA_031257725.1 Planctomycetaceae bacterium
TTAAAACCTTTCGTATTTTGAAAGACAGATACCGTAATCGCCGCCGCCGCCACGATATTCGTGTTGCACTCATCTGCGCGATTGTCAACGACGAAAGAACAAACAACAAAGCCTAGAACCAAACGATTAAGAAACCGCCAAGGAACACATTGAAACTCCGATAAAAAACAAGACACCAATCACCACGTTCAATACTGAAGTCACGCGATACCGCAGAACACTGCGAGGGAAACATAACTCAAGGGAACAAAAATGGGTTAGAGAAAAGGTCTATTCGTTAAAATTGTGTAATTTGTAGCCCTACAATTGGTTAATGTAGCCCTACAATTGATAAGAAATACACGACAAAATGCAGAAATTGGTAATATCTCAGCGGAATTTTCAAAAGGTAGGTCATGTTTCGGCGAAAGGTCGCAACGGTTGGTTTATTATTTGAGTTGTACGCAGTTGGTTTTTAATTTCCATCTGTAAACAGGGGCAAGTCGGCTATCGCCGACGCAACTTTCGGCGAAAGGTTGCCTACCTTTTGATTATTGACCTGATGATAAATAAGTAGGATTGCGGCTGAATAGTTACATTTTTCTTACAAAACAACCTCTGTAATATTTTTGATTCATTTGTTTTTCCAGCTTGGAAGCAATTGACGTTTTTCGGAATGATGTTGAAAATACCGAAGTGTGTCACCGACGTTTTCTACAGGTATGGTAAATGAAGTTGTATTGTAAAACATTTGTATGGATAAATTGTTTTGGTCTCGTGATTGATTATCAATATCTGTGGAAGTTCCGATAATCACAAGAATTTCTCGTCCACATAAAATGGAATCAATTTTTTCCCATTGTAGGGTCTGTATTCGAATGTTTTTAAAAATAAAAAACCAACGAAAATCGAAAAGCGTTGTTGGTACGGAGTTCCTGATTTGAATTCCTTCTTTGTAAATACGAATGAGCGGTTTTTGATGAATAATTGAGCGAAAAAACGAAGTGATTGCGGGAAGTATAAACAAAAAACTAAAAACCATCAACATAATTCCTTCAATATACTTTGAACTACCATCGGCAGGTCTCACAATATCAAACAAACAAAGTATTCCTACAATACATGTAGGAATACCCAAATATCCAAAAAGAAAAACATGAAACCAATCGGTTTTGCCATAAAAACGAATAGGAAACGAATTTGATTTTATTTCCGTTTGTTTTTCCACAACGTTAATTGGCAATTTATTTTCAGTAACTTCTTGGAAAGTATCGAATACTACACGGGCAATCGTGTTATTCCCAATTGATTCAACCGATATTGAGGGACGTTCAATCCAATAAACATTGTCGTTAGATTCGCCTTGCAATTTGATGTTAATGTTTTCGTGCTTTATTTCAATACTCGTTGGCGCTTCAACTCGGTATTGACCATTGGGCGAAACAATGGATTGTGGTGTTGCCGTTGTAACTTGGACGGTTGCAATTCCTTGAAGTCGTTGTCGAAAAATTTCCGTCCATGATTTCACCAATTCAGGTTTGCACTGTACATAATTTGGATTAAAGAACCTTTTTCGAATCGGTTCTGAATCGAAGTTTTCCTCCGACAATTGCTTTTTTGACCGATGAGCAAAATCAAGTGAAAAGCAATGTTCCCGATTCAACAAACGAAAAAATTTTGTACAATAATTGTTTTCGTACCGTTCGATTGCTTCCGGTGTTAAAGCAATACTCATTGAATCAAAAACGCGATGAATCCGTTCTTCCAGATTGACCATATCTTGACCGTAATTTTGAACACTGGTAAAAAAAGGGAACATTCCCACCATAACGCCGCATCGTTCATCAAAACGATCAAAACCGAGAGTGAAATGTCCATGATTACCAACAACATAGACCTCTCCAACATCATTAGTAACAGTATGACTTTCGCCGTTATTAGGTAAAACATTGAACATGGCAACCGTTGCGTATCCTTCCAACCCCTTTTTGAGAATATCCGCCCACGTGTAACGATACTCTTGCTTCAAAAAATGATAAGGAAAACCCATCTTTTCGTCTCAATATTTGTTAAAAATTAGTAACTATTCAGTGGATTGTTGGTCTAGTTATTGTATCTGCCGTTTTTAAACGTCTGCCATCGGGTCAACGCCGCTAGGCGTTTTATGTGAATAACCGCCGCCAGTTTCAAGTAAATACCGAACCGGCGGCAAAGCACCCCACTAACATCAACCTCTTTAGGGGGTGCACTAAAAAATATATTTTATGTTATAGGAACAAGAACAAAACTGAAATTTAAAGTGTGAGGAATATACTACCCAGACGATGTTTTCTGAACGTGAATATATCCTTCCGGTAATTCTTCTTCAAGCAGATAGGTGTAGGAGTTTAACGCGTCGTGTAATTTCAATAAGTTACAAAAATCTTCTGCCGGTGCAGAGACAAAAGTAAAATCCATTTTCCGCATTGATTCCATGATTTCAACCAATTTTTTAACATCATCGGAATTGTCTAATAGTTCAGCGAAACATTCGGGATGACCGATCATTTCCTCTGATTCCGATTCCTCTGTTTCTACGGAATGATTTTTGTTAGTAACATTATTTTTTTTGAGTCCGGTTTGTTCAAAAAATTCTCTAAATTTACCAGCCATCGCTTTTACGTCGTCGTTATTTTTGCAACTGCTGAAATCAAATTCCGTTTTCATTTTTTGAAGCATTTCGTTTAATTTTTCCGGTGCTGTTTTGTCGAATTTTTCGAAATCAATTTGCATATCGGAAGAACCGAAATAATCGGGACATGAATTAAATGTATCAACCATTTCACCATTACGAAAATAGTAATAGCTGAATACATCGTCATCATGAACATCAATCAAAAGTACATTGGTCTGCAACTGTTCGGAAATGGTACCGGCAAGCGGAACGGTGTCAAAATAAAGTTCCGCATAAACAGGCACCCAACCGTTTTGCGCTATTCCAACAATACAATTAACCTGCTGATCCTCTTGCCCTTCTTTCTGTAATGCAACAATCTGATCAATGACTTCCTGTTGCGTTTTTCTACGGACATGGAATGAATTATAAAATGCCCCCATAAAATCTCCTTAAAAATGTTGTATCTATTCAGTAGAGTGTCTTATCAGGAAATACTCATCCGGTAGGCGATTCAAAGGTAGGCGACCTTTCGCCGAAAGCGTCGGCGATAGCCGACTTGCCCCTGTTTCCCGCCGGCAATCAGTTTCCAAAACCAGTCAGAAACACAAATGTCTCAATCGAATCTGATTCACTGTTGCCTATCGGCAACGCAACCGTTCGGCGAAAGGTTGCCTACCATCAAATGACCAATCTACTGAATAATTACAAAATGTTATTAAAAAAAGGAATGGCGAAAAACTTCGCTTGTGACACAAATCACACCATGATACAGTTATGAACTGTATCAATCGTCCACAACTAATAGGCTTCACGATGCACCGTTTTTACAGCTCTTCCGGAAGGATCAATCATATTTTTGAAAGCGGCATCCCATTCCAGTGCAACCGGTGTACTACAGGCAACCGATGGAACTGACGGAACCGTTTTTGCTGCGGAATCAGACGGGAATAATTCCGTAAAAATTGTACGATAATAATATTCCTCTTTTGACATGGGCGGGTTGATTGGAAACCGTTCGGAAGCCATTGCAAACTGTTCATCCGACACTTTCGAAGAAGCCAGCGCACGCAAGGTATCAATCCAGTTGTAGCCCACGCCGTCGGAAAATTGTTCTTTTTGCCGCCACACCACGCCTTCGGGAAGATAATCTTCAAACGCTTTCCGCAAAAACCATTTTTCCATCCGGTTTTTCAGACCGCTCAGTTTTGATTCGGGGTTCAGCCGCATGGCAACATCCATAAATTCCTTATCGAGAAAAGGAACTCGCCCTTCCACTCCCCACGCCGCCAGCGATTTATTGGCACGCAAACAATCGTAAAGATAGAGTTTATCCAATTTACGTACTGTTTCTTCATGGAGTGCTTCTGCGCTTGGAGCTTTGTGAAAGTACAAATAACCGCCGAAAATTTCATCCGCTCCTTCACCGGAAAGCACCATCTTGATTCCCATAGAACGAATCACCCGCGCTAACAAATACATGGGAGTTGAAGCGCGAACGGTTGTTACATCATACGTTTCAATGTGATAAATCACATCACGAAGAGCGTCTAAACCTTCTTGAATAGTGAAATGAATTTCATGATGAACCGTTCCGATGTAATCAGCGACTTTTTGTGCTGCCGCCAAATCGGGTGAACCTTCCAAGCCGACTGCAAACGAATGGAGTCGAGGCCACCATGCCGGTTGTTTGCTATCGGCTTCCACACGGCTGGCTGCATATTTTTTCGCCACCGCCGACACAATGGAAGAATCCAGACCGCCTGAAAGCAACACTCCGTAAGGAACATCCGTCATCAATTGCCGTTTCACCGCCGATTCCAACGCTTCACGCAACTCATGAATTGACGATTCGTTATGCATTACCGTTTTGTAATCTCGCCAATCGCGGTGATACCATTGGGTCAACTTTCCCTCTTTGCTGTACCAATAATGCCCCGGCGGAAACTGTTCAATCCGATTGCAATAACCTTCAAGCGATTTCAATTCGGACGCAACATAAAATGTTCCGGTTTCGTCCCAACCCATGTACAACGGAATAATACCAATATGATCGCGTGCAATCAGATAAGCGTCGTTTTCTTCGTCATACAAGGCAAACGCGAAAATTCCGTTCAAATCTTCGAGAAAATCAATTCCTTTTTCCTGATACAACGACAGAATGACTTCACAATCAGATTTTGTTTTGAACTGATAAGTAGCCGCTTGACGATTACGAATACTCTGGTGATTATAAATTTCGCCATTAACCGCCAACACCACTTTACCGTTATTTGAATAAAGCGGTTGTTTCCCGGACTGCGGGTCAACAATTGCCAATCGTTCATGGGTTAGGATGGACTTTGAACCGGAGTAAATACCCGACCAATCCGGTCCGCGATGCCGAATTTTTCGGGACATGTCCAACGCCTGAGAACGAAAATGTTCCGCTGGTTCTTTCAACTCGAATATTCCGATAATGCCGCACATAAATTTGTTTCAGGTTGATTTTGATGAAGTTGATGGTGATTGAATCCGACATGAATCCGGGTTCATTAGGTTCATTGGTTCAAATGCTTTAACGATTACATTACTGTAAAACATTTCCGGCATTCAAAAACAGAAACCGTTCATGTTTTCGTTTCATGTTCAAGGGATTGCAAAAAAGTTCTGTAATTTTTATAACCCCCAAATGATTGTCAAAAGCGAAATTCTACACCAACCCCGAATATTTTCAATAGGGAATCTCTAATAACGCCCCTTGCTGAAACACAAATTTGATTGAAAGATTATTCTCCTTAATCGCCAATGGAGTTATTGTCGTTTTTGGGGACGACGATTAGAGGGTATTGCGTGTTCGGCGGCAATCTTCATAGCCGCTTTCAGAGCTGCAACCGGAAGATTGCGAAAAAACATTCCGTCTTCAGAACGATCAGTAGCGGTAGCGTCCTCGCCGCCGCAAAAATTCACGGCAACGTGACATTGCCGTGACCGTACTTTCCAAAAAACCGAAAACTCAAATAGCACTTAATCTCTGAAAATCAAACAAAACTACCTTTTGTCACATGACAATTGCCTTTTGTCATATGACAATTGTCTTTTGGCAACTGTCTATTTTCTCTATTTTGACATTGGCAACTGTTGTTTGTTTTGTTTGATTTCAGAGGTAGGCAACCCTTCGGCGAAAGACGGCCGCCTACTTCTTGACTCAAACAAAACAACCAATATCATACTGTTGACAGTCTATCTTGCCCTAATGTCTTTATAAAATGTTTTGTGATCAATAAAAAAATCGGCAATTTCCGGCTACTCTTGACAAAACGATTGAGAAAAATAAACTTTAACCAGTAGCCGTTTACTCTCCAATTTCCCTACATTCTTAATCTATTTTATGAAAACGCGATTCGAAACATTTTCAGGTCTTTCCGTTGCAATCATTACGCCATTTAAGAATGGTCAGGTTGAT
>JAIROD010000282.1 GCA_031257725.1 Planctomycetaceae bacterium
AACGTTTCCTTTTTTCAATCTTTTTCTTTTGTTCGGAAAATGTTCCATATTTTTTCCCATTCTGTTTTGTTAATGGTAATCAACAGATAAACGGGAAAATATGTTACACTGCACAGAAAACCGACAAGGATGAGCTGTAAATAATTCGGAGCGAGCAGGTAATAGGAAATGAGATACGGAATGATGCAGGCAATTCCTGCGCAACCGAAATAAGAGAAAATCCGCAGAAAATAGATAACGATATTTTCTTTTCGAAGCAGGCAAACATAAATCGGAACAGCAATACCGCGCACGGCAAACATAGAGAAACCAATACATCCTGCAACATATTCAACACCATATCCGAGATACAAAAATGAGGCGGCTTCGATGAGAACCAATGTATTTCCGATCAATCCGGCGTAGGCGATGAATGAATGTTTGGCAATGGCGTAAAGATATTTCGTGTTCGGAGATTGACACTGGGCAATCCATACGCCTATTGTGATCAAAACCAAACAAGGATACGCTTTCAAAAAATAATAGATTCCTTCGTCGTTCTTGCCTCCCCAACGCATGAGAAAATCTTGTCCCCAGACAATCAATCCAAAGGCACAGAATGTAGTGAAACAAGTTGACATTTTGTAAGCCAATTTCAATGTTTTATCGGCTAATTCCTTATCTTGCTTGGAGTAGAGCAGGGTCAGCCATGAGGTGAGCCAGTTTCCCATAACGATTTCCGTAGCATTGATCAGATACGATGATAACCCCATCGCAATCATTGAAAAAAGCGCAACCGCTTCAAAATTGATCAAGGTTGAAATGATAAAAACACTTCCTTGATTGAGAATTTCACCGGAAACAAAAACCAGAAAGGTAAACGTACCATATCGAATCAATTTGAGCAGAATTTCTTTTCGAAAATAGGAAGGGTTCAAAAAAAATTCCGGAAACGCAATATAAACAAGTTTCAGGAGAACAATCATGTTGAGGAGAGCAATGACCAGATTAGCGCAGGCTAAGGCAATTAAACGTCCGCCGGAAAAAAGAATCAAAAAAGTAATGAACGCTCCAAAAATTCGGAAAATCACCACCTGACCGCCGGTCAATTCCTGACGCATTGTTCCATTGACAATTCCGATAAAAATATTCATCGGAAAATTGATGCAAAAAGTAAATCCGTTAATAATAATGATCATTACTAACAACAACCGATCTTCCATCGCCGGATTCAGATAATAAATTCCGCAAGCGGTAATGATAAGTCCGAGAAATCCGGCTACACCTAAAAAGAGAAAAACAAAAAAAGCGGTGTTGGATAACGCAAGACATTCTTCTTTATTTTTTTGGGCGTAGGCAACAGTGAAGAATCGTGAAACCGCTGCGGAAATTCCTAGATCCGCCAAAGAAAACGCTCCCACTAAACCGGCAACAATAACATTGATACCGTATTCACGTTCACCGAGTGTTTTCAAAATATAGGGAGCCAAGATAAAACCAACAACAATCGCAACTCCAAAATTTAAAACATTTAAACCGGCTCCTTTTAAAAGATTAGTGAGATGTTTTTGATTACTGTCCATATTCTTTTTGAGTGATCTATTTTGTGTTTGTAACTATTCAGCGAAAATGGCGAAAACGTATTACAATTGCCCCCTAACCTTATTTTCAACCGAGTGTTTTAGCGTTAAGTCGAACAACGCGGGGCAAGCCCAGACCATTAACTTGCGGTAAATGCTGAATTATGAGAGATTCCCTATTATTTTTTAGGAAAGATGAGTTGTCAATAAGGTAATAAGGTCAAGGGGGGGACTGTAAAAACTGGAGAGGTGAATAAGGTTGAGCAAGCGTAGAAATTTAATTTTTTTGGAGGATGAGGTGTTCAGTGGTTTGGTTGTCTTTCCGAATATTCCCGTCCCGTTAGGGACGACATCTTGGTAGAAAACGGTATAACAAAATGATCCGCGTCCCGTAGGGATGCAATATTGGTAAGATTTATTGATTGATTCCTGATTTTACCAACATATCGTCCCTAACGGGACGAACATTTTTAATCGTAATCGCTTTCTACCAATATGTTGTCCCTATCGGGACAGGAAAACGAACATTCACCGCGACTGAATAGTTACGTTTATTTTTTACCACCCCTGCCCCTCCGAAGGAGGGGAACTATTCCCCTCCTTCGGAGGGGCTAGGGGGGGTCATTCGGAGTAAACGACTGACAAGTTAAAAAAAATATTCCACTGATATATTACGATATTTCCGATTATTTTGGAATTGCAAATAATCCTATTGCGGTTAGCCGCAACCTAATGCATCGCCGGCGGTTACTACGTTGCGCAACATTCCCGCCTGCCGTTGCATTTTTTTGGAACTAATTATTGCGATGGAGTTGAATGCGAATTTTTTCGATACGGCGTTGTGTTGCTTCGATAACGGTGAAACGGGACAAATTGCCCTCATGTTCAAAGTCAACCGTTTCACCAACACGAGGAACATGACCAAGTGTTGAAAAAATAAAACCGGCTATGGTGTCGTAATCTTCTTCTTCCGGCAAGTCAAGACCAAGCGTTTCATTCAACTCGTCAATCCGAACCTTGCCTAATACCTCAAAGGTTTCCGCATCCAGCTCCTTAATTTCTTCCGTAACGACCATTGGATCGTGTTCGTCCACAATTTCACCGACAATTTCTTCCAGAATATCTTCCAACGTGACCACTCCCGAAACTCCGCCGTATTCGTCTAAAACAATTGCCAAATGACCTTTAGCGCGTTGTGAAATATCATCATCCGCAACATTGTTTTTTCCGGAACCAGTTTGATCGGAACCGGTTTTGTCGGAAATATTTTTACCTGAACCGGACGGTTTTGTATTTTGAAATTCCTGAAGCAATGTATCAACCGGTTTGGTTTCCGGCACAAACAACGGTTCGGTCATTAACTCCGTCCAGGGACAACGTTGTGACGGGTCATTTTTGACCAATTCACGAAGTAAATCTTTGGCGTGAATCACCCCGATAATATCGTCACGGTTATCCTTATACACGGGAATTCTCGAATGCGGCGTTGCAATCACTGCCGCAAGCATTTCATCCCATGACAACGTGTTCGAAATACTTTTCATGTCGGTTCGCGGCGTCATAATTTCGGAAACGGTGAAATCGCTTAATTCAATCACCCCTTCGATCATTTCACGTGCGTCCTCCTCCAGAAGTCCTTCACGGTGACCTTCGGTAACCATTGTTCGGATTTCATCCTCAAACGCTTCTTCATCGTCGGTTTCTTCTGTTTGACCGGCAAGACGATGAAAAAAAACATTGAAAAACCGGTCAATCAATGTCAGTGGGAAAAGCAACACTGCCAGGCAAGACCAGAGTGACCACGTAAAATAAACAAAAGAAGTTCCCCAAAGTTTTGAAACCGCTCGCGGTAACCAAAAATCCACACACAAAAGAAGGAGCGACACGATGAGGATCAGAAAAATCCAATCGGTAAAAACATCATGTTTGGGATTCCATTCGAAAACGGTAACCGTTACCAACGCGGTTGACAAAAGAATACGCAACATTCCGGCAGCTGCCGCCGCATGGTCGTATTCTTTAAGAATCCGGCTCAATCGGTTTTCCGCTCCGCGCCGCCGACAGAAATCTTCCAACTGATGTCTGGAAAACGATTTAAGTGATCGGGAACCGATTGAAACAATACAAATCAAAACCAGTCCCAAAAGAATAAAATAAATCAGAATCATTCGCCAATATCACTGAACGGAAATTGTTTTTCAAAAAATTTTTTCCCTTTCACAATAAAATCAAAAAACTGTATTTGTATTATTGCAATTTTCAAAATATTAGCAAGAGGTGATTTTGTTAGTTTATCGTTAATACTAAATAGTTGCGCAAGCGTGATTTTTACCGTAACGTGTTAAATCCGCTTGCGCAACTATTCAGTATTAACGATTAACTATAAAACTATTCACTACTTTACTTTCTTTTTTCGTTTCAGGAACGGCAACGCGAGAGTGCCGACAAAACCTAAAATCAATGCGGTTGCCGGTTCGGGAACGACAGAGGGAACAACATTGGCACTAACATTAGTCAAAATGAAGGCGAAGTCTTGATAATCAAAGTCCGACCCTGATTTCGGTAAGTCCTCGAAGGCAAACAGAAATGCAGATTCAACATTTTCATCGCCGACTCGTTGCTTCATCAGATCGGTAACGTCAAAGGCAATAAGATGTTGGACTCCATCTTCATAGTAACGTGTCCACGTTGCCTCACTTTGGTACTCATCCGATGAATAATACCATTCGTGATCGCCGGAAAATACCTTCGACTGTCCGTTGGTATTTGCCGAAAAGGTATAATTACCTCCTACCAGAGGAATTTGCTGACCATCATCAATGAATGCCTCGCCGTTGGTTGTAGAACCATATTGTCCCGTATCAAAAAGCAAATTACCGGTTGTACTGTAAATTTGCAATCCATGCGTCCAAGCGGAACTCGTGAACGAGGCAACGACATTGCTTCCCGAATTGACTTGCCATGACGAAATTGTTTGCCGAATCATTCGCTCATCCGCCAGTTCGTTTCCACTGGTGTAATTTGATTGATCGAGAGCACCAAGTTCTTCAGAGAAATATTCATTGAAAATTCGATACAAAGGATTGGGCACATCTCCATTTGTATCAGTGGTGTTGTCGTTAATCTGTAATGTTTCAAGACTTGCGTTAGTTACCGCATAGTCCGGTACCACCAAATCACCATAGGAAATGGAGATCATCGAGACCAATATTACAGCGACCAGAACTAATTGTGAAAAGAAAGTCTTCATGGTTTTACCTCATTGTGTGGTTTTGTTGAATTTAATATGGCTAATAGCACAATATTACCTGATCTTTTTTGATGCAAATAGTGTTCCATTTGTTTTTGCCATTTTCGTTTATTTTTCTTAACTTGTTTGTAATTAACATGTTAAGATAAAAATATTTTTCTAAAAAATAGAAATCCCCAAACAATCAGCATCAATAACTGTATCAAAACGAAACAAATGTAGCTACATAATTAAACGTGAAAAGTTATGCAAACGTGATTTTACCGGTTAGTTAAAATCAGGAAAATACGATGTAATTCCGATATTTTACCAATATTTTATCGTTATAAAATAGCCCCCCACTTGAATTATTCAGATTATTCCAAGTTTCGAGGGATGAAGTAATGCATAACCGGCAATATTGTAAAAAAGCGACTTCTGAAAACTCCGCGCTCACCCCAAAAAACCAAACAACAAATTCCAAACAGTATAACTATTGGATACTTTTAACGAATTATTGCCGGTTGGCTATAACCGTAATACATGAGTGAACATTTAGGACCGGGACAAACGAGAGATTCGCCAAGAAGTGGTTCGCCGGAGGTTGCCCAATGTTCGGCTTCGTCTGTTATGCGGTTCAACTGTGTTTCAAATTGTTGGCGAAATGATTCCAAACCGTTTTTATCCAAACGGGCGGGTACCGGAAATTGTTGAGAAATGATGAACCGTCCGCGTGAAAAAGGACGCGGAATTGCAAACCTGTCCCAACTTCGGATGCGCCAAGGGCGATCATAACCAATACCAAGAAGTACAATAGGCATTTGAAGTTTCGAGGCGAGAAAAATGGGACCGCCTGCTAATTTCCGGCGAGGACCGCGAGGTCCGTCTGGAGTGATCGCGATAATATTTTGCGATGACATCGGCATTTTCAACAGTTGTTTGACCACTGCCATGCCGCCGCGAAAAGAAGAACCGCGAATACAATGCATTCCCGACAATTTTGCAATTTGACCAACAATTTCCGCATCTCCATGCCGACTGAGGATCATCGTTACATCGCTATGCCGACGCAAAAACAACGGACATAAAATATGTTCATGCCAAAAAAGTAAAATAAAACGTTGTTTTTTATTCCAAACCGCCGGATCGAGTTCCGGATCGTAAAATGCCGCTTTAAAATCAATCAGTCCCATCCAATTCCGAAGCAATATTGTTGCCAAAAGACCGGTTGTCTTCCAAAATATCGGGTTAGTAATTTTCATACGTCGAAATCAATTTTA
>JAIROD010000295.1 GCA_031257725.1 Planctomycetaceae bacterium
TTAGTTCCGCAATTAAAAATAATGAAATGATTATTTTTGACATAAATTCAGTAATGTTCCTCCGCCCTGAAAGGGCAATATAGGCTAGCCCGCCGCATCGCGGCGGGTTCAATTCCCCACGAGATCAACGCCCTGTAAGGGCAAAATAGAGTTAATAGACCTGAATGTCTATTAACTATACCGCAAACGGCATCGTTACATTGATTTTGTTTTCTCGAGTGCGGCTTGAACGAGTAGGCGACCGCCATCACGGCATTTTTTAAGAGTTTCACTTGTTGGACGGAATTTGGCATCGATGGGCGGAGTTAACCGTGTCCAACCGGTTTCCTCAATCCAACGATCAAGATGATCCGAACCGGCATGCGCCCAACCGTAAGAACCAAAGGAAAACGCCGCCTTACTCGTAAACTTCAAACCACGCACATAAGTAATCACAGAAGACATTTGCGGCATCATTTGTAAGTTGAGCGTCGAACTGCCAAGAGCAACAGCAGCAGCATCCAACATTTCCGTCGCAATTCGAGTTAATGTTGTCCGTCGGACATGCATCAATTGAACATCGACGTTGTCGGATTTCTGAACCGTGTTGTCGGATTTCTGAACCGCGTTGTTAGATTCTTGAACCGCTCCATCAAGAATTGCTTCCGCCATTTGGGTGGTGCTGTCCCACATCGAATCAAAAAGAATTAACACTTTCGGAGTATATCGCCCGCCCGCCCAATCCTGATAGGCTGCGACAATTTGTGATACATTGCTCCGCCAAATCAAACCATGCGACGGGGCAATCATGTTGATTGGTATTTTGGCAGCCGTTTCCAGTGTTCGCAGAACCTGTTTACTGTAAGGAGTCACAATATTTGCGTAATAACTTTTCGCTTCCGTCAAAATCGTTTTCAGATCATATTGATCGTCAAACCGCTCTGAAGTCGCCAGATGTTGCCCGAAAGCATCCATCGAAAAAAGTAATTGCTCTTCAGGAATATAGGTGAACATGGATTCAGGCCAATGAACCATCGGAGTGTTGACAAAAGTCAAGGTACGGCTGCCGAGTGATATTTTGTCGTCAGGCGAAATCACCTGAATATTCCAGTTGCCAATATCAAAGTACGCCGACAATGTTTCACGGCATTTGGCGTTGCAAATCAACACGGCATTGGGTAAATGAGCCATGAGCGAGACTAACCCTCCGGCGTGATCCGGTTCCGCGTGATTACAAACCACATAATCAACCTGAGACAACTCGGTTTTTTCCGCAATCTGTTGAAGTTGACGCAAAGCGTATTGACCTTTCACCGAATCAATCACGGCGGTTTTGTCATCACGGATTAAATAAGAGTTGTAGGTCGCACCGCGAAATGTGTCGAAACTGTGAAAATCCCGAACACTCCAATCAACATAACCAACCCAATCAATATTTTTAACCAATTCTACAGCCATCGAATGTAATCCTTCATTTTTATATCGCAACTGTTCATTGTTCAAACTCTTAAACGTGAACCGAAATAAAAGATTTTAAGTAGTTACGATACGGGGTGAAACAATCATGGGAGCAGGGAATAAAAACAACAATCCGTCCGCTCCACAATCCTATTCGTTCACGTTCAAAAACAAATATCACCGAAATATTCTAATCATCCAATCGGAATTTTCAAGAGCGATGAATCTTTTTTAGGTCGTATAATCAGAGTTAAGCCGAACATATTCTGTGGTCAGGTCGGTTGTCCAGAATCGGATTCCAGAGTTGCCTTCGCCGAATGTCAACAGAATATGGGTTGCACGGTTGTTACGAATCGAAGCGGAAACGATGGTCTTATCAAATGGAACAGGTTCGCCGTTTTTGAAAAGTTCAAAACCGTTGAGTTTCAGTGAAACTTTTTTCGGATCATACCTCACGCCGGCAGTTCCCGATGCGGAAACAATTCTACCCCAATTCGGGTCGGCTCCACAAATTGCCGTTTTCACCAACGCATCTTCGGCAATCTTCCGCGCCATTGTTTTCGCATCGCCGCGCGTTTTGCAACCGTCAATATCAATCGTAATCAAATGAGATGCGCCTTCGCCGTCTTCTGGAATTTTGACGGCAAGTTCAATACAAAGTTCACGAAGTGTTTTAGCAAACAGTTCGAGATGATCTCCGTCGAGCGGAGTTGGTTGAGCGGCTCCGTTGGCAAGCAGTAATAATGTATCGGACGTGCTTGTGTGACCATCAACAGAAATACAGTTAAACGATTCTTCCGCCGAATTTCGCAATAACTCTTGGGCGGCAACCGGTTTCAGGGCGGCATCGGTCATAATCACGGCAAGCATTGTTGCCAGGTTGGGAGCAATCATTGCGGCTCCTTTACAAATTCCGGCTAATGTGATCGTGTTACCGTTTCCAAGCGTCAACCGCTTCGTCATATATTTTTCTTTGGTGTCGGTGGTCATGATTCCTCTTGCCGTGTCGAGAAATCCGTTTGCTGTTGCGGTCAATTTTTGGGAAGCGGCAACAATACCGCTTCGGATTTTATCCATCGGTAAGGCAACGCCGATAACACCGGTGGACATGACGAGTCCTTGTTGGGCGTTTCCGCCGACCGTTTGCGCCGCCAACGCCGCCATCTCTTCAGCGTTACGGATTCCCTGCCCGCCGGTGCATGCATTCGCACAACGTGAATTAGCAACCACCGCTCGAAATCCTTCACCGGGAACGCGGTTGCGGTCAACCAGAACCGGTGCGCCGCAAACCAGGTTAGGCGTGAAAACGCCTGCCGCTGTTGCCGGAATATCGGCAACAATCAGCGATAAATCCAATTGAGACGGATCAGATTTCAAACCGCAATGCACCGCCGCAAAACGATAACCTTTAGGAATATCAATGTTCATAACTCTCAATAACAATTCACGGAAAAATAAAACAAGGGAATAGAGAATCTCCAATAACCCCTGAGGCCAAACTCAAAAATGTTGTAATATATCAGTGAAATATTTTTTTTAACTATTCAGTCGTTTCCTCCGAATGACCACCCCTAGCCCCTCCGAAGGAGGGGAATAATTCCCCTCCTTCGGAGGGGCAGGGGGGGTAAAAAATAAACGTATTTATTCAGTAGTTTGGTTGTGTTCCTGAATTTTTCCGTCCCGATAGGGACGACCTATTGGTAGAAAAAATGTAATTAAAAAAATCCGCATCCCGTAGGGATGCAATATTGGTAA
>JAIROD010000298.1 GCA_031257725.1 Planctomycetaceae bacterium
TAGGGTGTTCAAAATTGGGCTTTTTTATTTTACCGGCAAATAATTACTTACAGTTTGTATAAACGATAACCCCTTTATTATTAAGTACTCATGTTACTTCTTGATGACCGGCGTAATCGTTGTTCCTCCAAATTCCGAAACAGTTTGATAAATTTTTCTGATTTGCCGAGTCATGTAATGATGATCAAATTGTTGCGAAAAGAGTTGACGACCGGTTTGTCCCATTTCATTGCGGAGTATCGGATTTTCGGCTAACCGGACAACAGCGTCCGTTAATTCCGTAACTGATTGAGGCGGAAGAAGAAATCCGGTTTTGCCGTTCAGAACGACTTCCCGCGCCCCGTCAATATCGTAACTAACAACAGGTTTGCCCGCAAGAAGCGACTGAGGTAAAACACGCGCCAAACCTTCACGAAGACTCGTATGAACAACGATATCCATCGCAGAAATCATCGCCGGAATCCGATCTGGAGGAACAAGTCCTGAAAAAACAAAATAATTGTCAAGTCCCAATTGTTTTATTTTGTTGCGGTATTGCTCCGTCAAAATCCCGTCGCCGACGAAAAGAAACCGGATATTGGGAATTTGTTCAATAATTGATTTTGCCGCCGCAATAACAAATTCGTGACCTTTAAGACGAAACAACCGAGCAATCTTGCCGACAACAAGATGATTCTCTGAAAATCCGAATTGTTTTCGTACTGAAATACGAAATTTTTCCGACTCAAGAAATGGTTCCACTTCCATGCCGCTGTACACTGTAACAAATTTCTCTTTCGGTGCGACTTTTCCCGTAACCATCAGATCGGTCATTGCATCCGCAACAGAAATCATCACATGGCAACGCCGCGCCGCCCAGCGTTCGCAATATTTGTAAAATTCACGAACCGCAAAATGTTGAAACGGATAAAACGGCGCCCCGTGAACTCCGTGAACAACCACACGCACTCCAAGATTCCACGCGGCAACACGACCAAGAATTCCCGCCTTGGCACTATGTGTGTGAACGACATCGGGACGAAATTGTTGCAACGCATATTTGATTTCCCGATAGGCGGCAATATCATAATATGGCGAAATATTACGGATGAGGTGTGGTAAAACAATAGTCGGAATTGTCCGCACCGCACGATCCATCAAGGTTCCTTCCGGTCCGGAAGTCGGTCCGACAATCAAAAGAACTTCATCGCCATAATCACTCATCAGGTCTTCACAATTGAGAATCGTGTTTTCCTGCGCACCACCGATTATCAAACGTGTAATGATATGGGCAACTCTCATGAAGTCTTGTAATCGAACCTTCCACGACAACACCCCGCGCCACCATCTGAAGGTTTTTAACACGAGCCGACGCTTACGGTTCAAGATATTTGTAACCTGTACTCATTGAAACAGGCGAGTTCGTGAAATGTTAAGTAAGTCGGGAATAACGAATAAACATTGGATGTTTATTCCAAATTTTTACACCTGATTCACTTACTTAACTCTTTCACAGTTCTCCGTTTATTCCTCGTCGAGTTCTTCGTCCTCGTCGTCGTCATCAAAATCGTCGTCGTCCTCGTCGAGTTCTTCCCATTCTTCGTCGTCTTCGTCCTCGTCGTCGTCATCCCAGTCCTCATCGTCGTCGTCGTCCCAGTCTTCATCATCTTCGTCAAATTCTTCATCCCACTCTTCGTCGTCGTCCTCATCCCAATCTTCGTCGTCTTCGTCATCCCAATCATCCTCATCCTCGTCTTCGTCCCAATCTTCATCCTCGTCTTCTTCGTCCTCGTCTTCATCACGAGCGGCAACAAGGGAATTTTGGCAAGTGGGGAATGAATCAATGGATGACAGCCGAGAGCGTTTTCCAGATTCAAGATTTTGTCGATAAAAATTCAGGGTCGTTTTCACAGTTACACTCCTCATTCAAACAGGCTTTAGGTTGAAGCAATTCGTTCAAAACAACTAATCGATTCGAAATCACTCGAAACGAATTCCTTCCCATTATCCCCTATTTTTAAAAAAATAAAAGGTATGGGAGTCTGGTTTTCCATTTTTCGTCAGAAATTTGTTTTTGCTTGATTCGTAAATCGAAAAAAAATTTTTTTCGTAGATCAATTTTAGAAATTATTTTAAGAGACATCGGGGACGATAGGGGCTAAAGGGACAAAAGAATCAAGATTGATTTTGTGTTTAGGCTATTAGGCAATGAGGCGATTAAGGGTTAGGTGTCCGATAAAAGGTATTTTTAGAGAGATTCCCTTGAGTATAACCAGATTAATTGGGTCAAGTGATAGAATCGGCGTTTTTCTGTAATCCGTTGATTTTAACATATCCGAATATTTTCTGTGATTGTTAAAAATTTTTTCTGAACATGTCGAATTGACATCGTTAGAAGATTTTCCCATTCCCCCTTAATTCCTTCACCCCCCAGGAAAGGTGCTTCGATGACCCAGCAATTTGAATATTCCCTTGATGTGCAAGGGAACGTCGATCAATTTTCATCGGAATTTTCTCTTGCAACAGTTCCACACTCTCCGGCAATTCATCCGGTTAAGCAGAAACTGAAAAAAAAACGAGGCAGACCACGTAAAGCATTACCGCTTAACATTCTTTCTCCCGATTTTTCACGTCAAACAGATTCACATCGGAATGATTGGGAGTCCAATCAAATTGTTGCTCAAACTGTTGCCGAAAAAAACAATGTTCTTTGTAATCCGGCGGCCGGTTTGTCCGTCGCGGACGATCAACAGATTGATCACCCCCAAAAAACGTTGATTTTGGACAAGGATAGTTCACACAATGATTATCAGGATTCGGAGTATTCAAAAGATAACGAGAAGAAATTGCCTTTTTTCGATGATGAATTGGCAACTTTGGATGAATTTGAAAAACTTTCACGTCCGGTTGAACAAAATTTGTCCGGTTTATATGAATTTAAACGAATTGATCAACCGGCAACAACTCCGGCTCCGGTTGCGTTACCGAAGCAGAAAAAAAATATTCGCCGCCGTCAGATTGATCCGTCCACATGTGAGCGGGATTATTCACCGGACGAAGTTGAATTTATGAACGCATTAAGCGAATACAAACGAACCAGTGGACGGATGTTTCCGACTTGTTCTGAGATTCTCGAAGTTCTCAAAAATCTCGGATATGAAAAGCGGCACTCTGAACCGGAATATGATTGGAACAAGAACGATCCTGAATTGAGTCCTACATATTAAATCCGGTTAAGTCCGGCATCGATTTCAATTAATGAAAGTTAATGAAAAGTTATTGTCCTTAATGTTCTTATTGTCCCTAATGTTCCTATGCTTTGTGAAAGGACATTAGGGACATTACGGCAATAGGGACGGAGATCTTTGTTGGATATTTTGTTGAGATTTGTTTTTGTTGTGAAAATTTATTGACAACGTTTCAAAATGGATATACAAAAATCGGCGTTATATTCAGGGATTCCCCAAAGGGCGGCGTTTTCGCCGATATTTTGGGCGATTTTGGTTAATCCGTTGTCGTCAACCCCGATATCGCCGAGTTTTGTTGGACTTTTGATTTGGTGAAACCATTCGCGTAAACAGTCGATAGTTCTTGATTGTTCAAACACGGCAAGTCCCAACAAGTCGAGTCGTTTTCTATTTTCTTGGCTTTGTTCCTCATACCAAGGCAACCACCCGGAAAGAGCAATAGACAATGATGCTCCATGCGGTGTGTTATAGAGTGCGCTCATACTGTGTCCGATCAAATGGTTGGGTGTTGACCATGCCCCAACACCTGCCGGTGCGAGTCCGTTCCACGCTAAAGTTGCCGCCCACATAAAAGTTGCTCGCGTGGTCAGATCATCCGGTTTTTCCAACATTTTCGGAGTGATTTCAATAATAGTTCGGACAATTCCTTCCACATAATGATCCTGAATAGGCGTGAAAGGATCGTTCCGCGTAAAATAACTTTCAAGAAGATGTGTTATTGCGTCCACTGCGCCGTAAGCGGTTTGATTTTTGGGAACAGAGACAAGCGTTTTGGGATCGAGAATAGATATTTTCGGATATAAAAACGGAGAACCGATTCCGAGTTTCTGTTTTGTTTCTTCGTTGGTAATCACCGTACCTCCGTTCATTTCGGTGCCGGTTGCCGACATTGTTAAAACAGTGAACAACGGCAGTGCGGCAGTGATGGCGGTTCCGCTTCGGTTATAAAATTCCCAAACGTCGTTTTTTGCAACTGTTCCGGCTGCAATTGCTTTGGCTTCGTCGATCACACTTCCACCGCCAACCGCAACAATTGCCTCTACTTTTTCCTGTCGAGCAAGTTCAATTCCTTTCCGTGTGTGTGAAAGCAAGGGATTTGCGCAGACCCCGCCAAACTCAACTCGTTTTACGCCGGCATTTTCGAGAGAAGCGGTTGTTTGGTCATAAACGCCGTTTGTTTTGATTGAATTTTTGCCGTAAACATACAACACCTTTTTAGCAAACGGCGCGGTTTCTTCGCCGATTTTTTCAATAGTTCCTTCACCAAAAACAATTTTGG
Source organism: Planctomycetaceae bacterium (assembly GCA_031257725.1). Lineage (GTDB taxonomy): Bacteria > Planctomycetota > Planctomycetia > Pirellulales > Thermoguttaceae > WRKP01. The sequence goes on from JAIROD010000298.1 coordinate 4,507, forward strand.
TCGGATTGTGATAAATAAAATTTTGCATAGTGATTTTGAAGTTAAAGAGTGAAAGTTAGATAATTTATTTTCCAATTCAATAAAATATCAAATCATCCGCGATTAGCAACTCATACTTTGCACGGTAATAAAAGTTTTTTTGTATCTATTCGGTAGTTTGGTTGTGTTCCTGAATTTTCCGTCCCGTTAGGGACGACATATTGGTAGAAAACAACATAATAAATCATTCGCATCCTGTAGGGATGCAATAGTAACTGTCTATTTTAATTTTTTGTAATATTGCAGAGCAGTTTTTTACATCCCAGCGGGATGTTTCCAAGCTAGCCGTTGGTTTTGCGTTGTAACGATAGGGAATCCATGTTTTTATCTGAATAACGCAACACCAACGGAACAACATGGTAAAAATGATAATCCTGTTATTTTTCCGTGTGTACGGTGAGTACACCGCACACACGGCTACATTGGAAATGGCATTGCTGGAACTAATAAAAATTAAAATAGACGGTTACAATCAGATTCGATTGGGCAATTTGTGTTTCTGACAGGTTTGGAAACTGATTGCCAGCGGAAAACAGGGGCAAGTCGGCTATCTTTCGCCGAAAGGTTGCCTACCTCTTGAATCAAACCAAAACAACCAATATCATGCCGTTTGCGGTATAAATCGGCTCGTTTTTGTGTCAACATTGTTACAGTAGCGTCCTTGCTACCGAAAAAAAGTTCACGGCAACGGGACGTTGCCGTTACAATTACTTGGGGACAATGAGGACAAATGGGACATTTCTTTAATCATTCAACTTGTACTTTTTCCGATACCTTTTCGGGATTGGTTAATTCGGCGATTAGTTTGTTGGTGGAGTCTGTTCGGCGGGGGAAACGTCTCATTTTTGTTGCAAAATTGTTTGTGGAATAAGAACGGATCATGCCAAAACCTAGTGAAACAACAACTCCCCAAAATGCTCCGCCTGAAATGTCCATAAAAGATGGTATCGCTAATCGTGTCAGAATTTCAAATAAAATCAAAAGCATTACAAGAAAAACCGGTGATGAAAACGGCTTGCGCGTTGTCAAAACAATAATTGTCAGAAACGCCAACCAATAATAAGCTGCCAATGTTTCCTGATGAACAATATAAAACGATTGACCGGCAACTCCATCAGGTATCTCAAAAGCATTCCAGTTTGGCATCACCGAAGTTAAACGAATCATAGACGGAGAAATAAACCAAGGCGTTGAAAGCGGAGTTGGGTCTTTGAGCCATTCGTCCAATAATACCCACCGCGAACGGCTAAAACCTCTTGGTGTCGGCAAACCGGATAAATCTGAAGAGATTTGAATAGGATTAACCGTTTCAGGAATATATTGCGAACAATTACTGATCGATCTGGAAAAAAAACGATGATGTAATGAATTGGTCAAAAAAGACGTAACATAAAATGTGTATTCTTTAACCTTATCCGATCTGACTTTTGAAGAAACAAATAAAACCAGCCCTGAACGTTCAAATAAATCCGCTCCATGTTGTTCCGTTAAATCCGTTTCGGAAAACGGAATCGGTGTTGACGGGGTAATACCAAGCAGGAGCAAGGATTGTTTGTCGAGGATCATTTGAGCGTCAACTCCTTTTTCGTCGCCGCGCCGTGTTTCATCCAACATTTCAAGTAATCGTTTTTCGTTACCGAGTAAAGCCGCCCATGTCGTTTTATTTTCTGTTGTGCGGATTGGTTCATTTTGTGAAGCGGTATTGAGTAAACTTCGGTCGGAACCCGATGCCGTAGAATTTGTTGCAAAATTTGTTTTTTTCAAACCTGCGGTGATCCAGTTGAAAAAAATCCGAGAAACCTGTGTTGCATCCTGATAACGGCTTTTACCAAAACAAAATTCCCTCCACGCCGCAAAAGAGAAAGGATCGAATCGGGTATTCGCCGAAAAATAATTCATTGCCTTCGGTAACGGAAAAGAATGATCTGTTGACGACTCCGACGTAACCGAATGACGCAAATTCACTTCAAATTCCGGCGGAAACCACAATGTCCAATTTTGGGCAAGAACCGGAATGTCCGTCGTCGGATATTGCGGTTCCAATTTTCGCTGATTACTCAGAGGAATATCTTGATGCGAATATTCCAATGAAACAGAAACAAAACGTGCTCCTTCCGGCAAAGAAATCGAAACAATATTTTGCAATGACGGTTTAACAGGCAATGAATTTTGTTGATTGTTTGTAACAGAATTATTTGTTTGTTTTACCGTTTTGTTTTTTGAATTATTTTCTTTTACGTTATTTTCATATTCAGGCTGCCATGAGATTCGCTGGTCGTCACGCCAAACAGCATGGACATTGCCAATGTTGATACCATCCGGCAGCCGAATCCGAAGTGAATCTTTCCCGTGATTTTCCAGCAGGAAAAGAGCATTGTCTTTGACAATGCCTTCCGGCTCGTATTGTGTGTCAAGCCGAAGCGACCAAATCCACGCTGCCGGCGGTGCTTCCTCATGAGTCAACCGTTGAAGAGAAAGAGAATTTTGTGACGAAAAACAAGTTTCCTCTGCGGGATCATACCGAAATGCGGCTCTGATTTCCTGATAACGATACCATTCTGTTGGTGCGGCGGGAATAGATTTGAGGCGGGAATTGACAATATGATATTGAAACAGTTTTGGCGATTCGATATAAATTTCGCCTTTTTGTGTTACGGCTAAGGGCAGCGATGCCAAAGGAATCGGGATGGAATCGGAAAGGGGAATCGAAGAGACCGCACGAAATTCAAACGCCGACGTTTGCGGAACCGCCGGACGAATCTCCCACGTTTCACCACAAATTAACGTATTGGAAATATTTTGAGACGGCAAAACAGGAAGAATTTCCTGTTGTTCTTTTTCGGACAATAAACGAACTTGAAGCGGTTGAATGGATTCCGAGATGCCCGACCATGTCCAAATATTATTTTTTTGTTCCGGATTTTTTTTATGGAAACTTGGCGTTAAATGAACATAAACACGGTCAACAGAAGAATCAACCGGTTGACATCGAAAGCGGAATGAGGGAACCAGTTCATTTTCTTTGAGTAAAATATTTCCGATAATTTCCGCACTATAATTCGGTTTTAGACGTTCCATACTGAATCGAATTTCCTGTGTTTGCGTATTGAGAGGAAATAGGATTCCCGCTGGCGGATCGCTGAAATATCGGCTCACCCGCGAATCCGAATGATGAATTTCAAACGCCGCATGATTGGGGGAACGATATTGTAAATGATACGGAATTGTTGATTGAACGGCAACGGCAAGGTAATGAGATTCATCCTGACGACGCGGCAACGCAAGCGGCGAAATGTCGCTCAAACGAAACTCATTTTGTGAACCGGCTTGAAAACTTCCGGTCAACTGAAGGCGAAGCGATTTACGTAACCGAAGCGGATGTTTCAATTGAACGGCAAGAATTTTCGGCGGTTTCTCCTTTTCTCCGGAAGATTCCGAATGATTGAAAAGTGAATCCTGCGCATCAATAATATCCCAAGTGAGAATTTCGTCACTGCCGGAAACTTTCGTTGCATCAACTGTCCAATAAACGCTTCGAATTGAATCGATTGTCCAATGAGGAGAAATCGGAAACTCAAGCGTGTAACAATTACCCTCGACAAGATGACAGTCAATAATCATATTCCCGCGAATTTCATTGTTTCCCCATTGAACCTGAACGGCGCTATTCAGGTAAACACGCGGAGTATGTGAAACGATATCGACGGTAATTTGCGAATCATCGTCGAAGAATTGAAAGACCAATTGTTCCCAATCCGCCCGATCCACCGGATTGCGAGGCGTTACCTGAACCGCCCGTTCACAGGAGATATTCCGTATCAAAAACGGACTTTGAACATGAACGCCGCAACGTGTTTCTTTCCAAAACACATTGGCAGAAACAACCCGAACACGCGGCAATGTCCATGACCGGTTTTCACAAACCGAACAAACCGCTTCCAACGTTAATTCCCCCGACTCTTCTTTGGCAACACCGGAAAGATCAATAAGAATACGTGTTGCCGATGAAGTTGACGTTACGGTTAAGGGAGACCAGGAAACCGCTTGTTCGCCGTACCGGACATCGACCACTCGAAGCGGTGATTCCAACTCCAAAAGCAATTCGTTAAGACGTGCATCGGCTTTATCGAAAAAAATCTTTGTTGTTACATCCGTTCCCTGCGGTGTAATACTGTATCGGATTGTTTGTTGAATTGCCGTTTTTTGCCGGATTGGTTGTAATTTTTCGTTGTGAGTCATGGTCAGCAAAACCGGCGAAACGCGACCCGGCAAAATCCGCCAACGACGAATATTCGGCTTTTCTCCCTGAAACTCCTGCATTTCCTGCGCGTTCCGTGTTTCCTTTACATTTTGTATTGCCTGCTCGTTTTGTATTTCTTGTACGTTTTGTATTTCCTGAATCTGTTGCGTTTGCGGATTTTGTTGCGTTTTTTGGGACTCCGGTTCTTCCATAACCAGTCCGCTTGAAATAACCGGAATCACTGTAACCGGCAATTCCAGTAACAACTCAACCGCAGGACAAGACGGAAATGAAAAATAGAACGATAAATCGCGTTGAAGATCATTTCGGCTTCGGAGTGACCAGCGAAACCAAACTCGTTTTGTTACGTTTTCTTTTTCCGCCGTTTTTTCCGCAGGAAGAATCAGGTGAATTTTATCATCCGGTTCACGCACAAGAGGAATCGGTGTTCCGTCTTCCAACGCCAATTGATCAATCCAAAATCCCAACGAATCAAGAGGGATGGAATGATTGGTTTTGAAATGACCGGATTGAATTTCAAAATAACCTTGTCCTTGAACCAGTTGACGACCTTCCAATTTTGCGGCAAGAACAATCCGTGTTAAACCATTCCATTCTTCCGGATTGATTTGTCCGGCGGTTTTCTTTGACAACTCCGTCCATTGTTCAAAAACGTTACGATCCAACGGCAAATACCGACCGGGACCGTAAGGCCAATCGTCAATCCGATCCAACGGCGCCAACCAACGTCGAAACCGAATCGGTTCTGTATTATCTTTTTGATTTTCTTCCTGCCCAAAACAAACCACAACCAGTCCTGTCAACACAAACAGGATAAGCAGATTTTGAAACCAAAACAAAAGTTTTGTGTTGCGACAAATAAACATTATAAAACATTAGGATAAATCACATTCCACCTCGCCCCAATGTTAGGGACATTAGGGACAAATCACTGTAACTGTCTATTTTTATTTTATCCGCAAATTTACACAGATTATTTTTTTCTGTTTTTCTCAACAATATCAAAATATCGTTTGACCGCAATAGGCAACGCTGAAAAATGATCACCCGGTACTTCCTCAATATGTAACATCAATGCTTTAATTTTTCCGGTTTTATAGGGACGGCAAACTGCTAAAAAATCCGGTTCTAAGGTTCCGGCAAAAGCATAATGATGCCGTTGCATCCATTCCGTATTGCCATGGAGTAAACGCAATTGACATTCCTGTTTATCCTGTACACGAAACGGAGCAATACTCCTCCATTCCTGAAAAATACTTACAGGGTAGAGACCGCTGCAACTCCCACAATGCCGAATCGGAACATCATCCATTAATGACACCAACGCCGCAATACCACCACCAACACTGTGCCCAAACAAATAAATGTAATTCGGATCAACATAAGGCTGTTCGGCAAGCCATCGGACAGCATTAACTGCGTCTTCGACTTCGCCAAACATCAACTCAAAGTCTCCCTGATTACCATTTTCTCCACGCCACGAAGGTCACATCACAATATAATCACCGTTTAAAAACGGCTCCATATCAAATAATTCATTAGTATCCATTGCAAAACCGCCATGACAATAAACCAATGCCGGTCTTTTTTTTTGTTTCATCGTTGTTGGGAATATAAACGGATGCTTTTAACTCTCTGCCCTCCGAAGGATAAGTAACTTTACGGACAAAAGGTCGCGGCGGTGTATCTTCCTATTCTTGCGGGGCGGGACGGCGGTGTTTCAATTTCGTTTTAAATTCCTTCCGCCTTTGATGAAAACTTGAATATTGTCCGTTTTTTTGAACTGCAACAGATTCCGGTATAGGGTCAGTAATTTGTCCCTCAGTTTCGCGATGTTTCAGCCCTTGCGGTTTTGCCAGGTCGCAACCATGAATATAAGCATTTGTAATGCGAAACAACAACAACAATAACAACAACAATCCATTTCCGCCGGCATAATCGACAGCAGAACTGTATTGATACAGTTCGGGGTAATCAACAAATTCCGCTTTTACGGGATATCCTCCATCAAATGTTTGTATTTCTCATTATCAAAAAATACAATCACCGTCTGATTCCGTTCCGGTGCGGTGGATGGAAAGCGCAGGAGAGATTTTGTTCCCTGCGGATTTTCCGTTTCCGCTTCGATGTAGTATTCAATTGCGTTTCGTCCGGAGTCGAGCGGCGGTAATGCGGCGGCGTAATGATTTCCGTGAACGGGACGCAATTTGCTTTTTTGATACGGCTCGTTTGCTCCCATCGTTTTCCAAAACAGAACGGCGTTTTTCGGAGGTTTTGCGGCGTGGATAATAATGTCCAGCTCCAGACTTTCGCCCGGCAAAACCGTTGTTCGCAATGTCGGGATGAATATCCGTTCGCGTCCGCGATAGTCGTTCCATGCGGCGACGGAATGAGGAACCGGCTCGCCCGACAGCGTTTCCAGACGTTTTTGGGGTGCGTCAAAAACGGTATTTCGCCACGACTGGCATTGTTCCATAAACACAACCGTCATCAATCCGCCGTTCGTTGTTACGGTTTCCTGAAGATAAGTCGAAGCCGCGCCGAACTGTTGGACTAATTCCGCAAAAACCGGAAGGAGTTCATTTTGCGCTCTCGTTTTTTTGACCGGTTCTGTCTGTTCCTTTTCAATCTCTTTTGCAAGCCGTTCGAACTTTCCCAGCGTACAGCGAAGATGCGCCAGTTCTCTGTCGTAAAAGAAGAACGATTGCCAAAAATCAAACCGCTCGCGATAGCCGGACGAGGAAATGCGGGAACGCAGTTTCGCAAACATATCCACAAAAGCATACCGTCGTTGAACATTTTCCCATGAACCCGTATCCGCTCTCAAACTTCCCGCCGGACAAGCATTGGCAACCGTTGTCGGCAAACGTTCGTCGATGGAATTAAAAATTTCCGCAGCATCTTCCGCAATCTCCGCGCCGAACATGTTTGTTGTCCAGTCTTGCCAGAAATCCTGCGATTCCAGACCGCGACCGGCGCTGAATGTTTGATGTTTTTCGACAAGAAGATTAAGAGGCGGGGCGATATTCGGCAAAACAGTTCCCGGCGAGGGATTCCACGACGTTTGATTCCACGCCGCCTGCGCCAGAGCTGCAAGATTCGGCGAAATTTCCTCCGTCCGCCAGTGAAGCCCAAGCAATCCGTTGCACGAATAGGCGAGAGCGTCGGCGGCGTCTTTGCGTGTGCGCGCAACAAAAATCTGCGGACTGGCAAGCCCGTGAATCCCGTCGCTTTCCATCCAGGGAATTGCCCATTTGTCGGCGCGTCGAATTTTCGCGTATGCCGTGTCTATCGGTTCGTGTCCAAGATTGCGGCTGATGGAACTGACAGCGATATTTTCGGGAAGTTTTTCATCCGGCAAAGCGCGGTTTTCGGCGGGACCGACCACCCAGCCGGCTGTCGCTAACCGAAACGGTCGTCCCGCTTCGTCCAGCGCCTGATTTGCAAGTAAAATGTCGGCAATGACTTTTTCTGTCGCTTCCGGTTTGTTGTTCTTCCATGTCCAGTCTTCCTCAGTCCATATCCCGAAATGTTCGAGCGTCCGGTAAACTCCGTAAAGTAAACCGGTCGAACTTCCGCCGGTAACGGAAAGCAGGTTGCCTTCCGTTTTGATCCGGTATTCGTCGTTCCCGAATGTTGCGGAATCAATCGTCAGCGAAACGGTTTTTTTCTTCGCTTTTTTGTCTGTGTTTATTTTCAACGCCGTTTGCGGCTTTTCAATGTTCAAAAGAACTCCTGTTCGCAGATAAATGTAACGTTGAAACTCGCGCGCGGCAAAATGCGCTGTCGGATGCTCGGCGTCCAGAAGAACGACACCGGCAGGAACAGTTTCCGGCTTTGATTTTTGTCCGGTTGCGGTCAAGGAGGACGGAAAAAGATACGGATATTGTCGCCGGATGATTTTTTTATACTCTTCCGGCAGCTGATCAAGCGGCACGGGTTTGTCTTGCGGACGTGTCTGTTTCTGATTGATTTCGCCCAACAGACTCCATTTGCGGGTCATTTCCTGCGGTTCCTTTGCCGGAATGTCGTAGCGTGTAAAATCAATGACTTCTTCCTGACTGTTGGTTTGCCAGTTCTTCATCAATGCCAGCCGAAAATTTTTATTCATGAACCAGCGGATGTCCTTGTCGGCATCGGAACCGCCGATACCTGAGCCGCGTTCAACAAAGCGATAATCGAAACTGTTCTTTTTGTAATGTTTTCGCCACAGCAAGCCAAATTCGCCCTGCGTAATCATTTTTGTGTCGGGCCAGCGACTGCGGACTTCTTTCAGCCATGCAGTCAGGTTGGCAACGTCGATTGAATTTGGTTTGGCGTGAAGAATAAGTTCCCAACAGTTCGGAACCCAGGCGAATCCGTTCAGTTCAAATCCTTTGTCGAAATGAATAGCGGTTGTATGCATTACTTCTTTAAGTCCTGTTTCCGGTCCGTATGCCTGAAACGTTTCTATCGGTCCGACACCCATGCGGCTGTTGAATCCCCCGGTGCCACCGGGCCGGCGTCCTGCCAGAAAATCTATTGACCAGCCGTCAAGATTCACGCAGTCGATGAAATCGTCTTTTCCCTGCGCCGGCTTGCAGAAATGTTCTTTGGAAGAATAATAAGGATAGCAAACCGAGCCGTCGCCATCCTGATTGTCGATAGCAAACTGACTCCAGATAGTTCCCTGGCATACATGGATATTTTCCTTTTCGGCAAGATATTGCAGATTGGGTGCAGCAAGAAATCCCGCTACCACGCTTTGCGGACGGAAACCGCCGCCGACTATTTCGCTTACTTTTGCAAGTCCTTCGTGCAAATCTTTGTTTACTTGTTCGTAAGTACTGTAGGCGTTGGCAAAATAACCGCCGGGAATAAACGTTACATCATCTCCGTACTGACGGTGATAACCGGCGACAATTTTCCGGATTTCCCGGTAGTTAGCCGTCGTGTCGTGCAATGCCCGCCAACTGAACGACCAGGTAATACGCGCTCCGGGAAA
>JAIROD010000039.1 GCA_031257725.1 Planctomycetaceae bacterium
GAACAACATGGTAAAAATGATAATCCTGTTATTGTTCCGTGTGTACGGTGAGTACACCGCACACACGGCTACATTGGAAATGTCCTTGCAGGACTAATAAAAATTAAAATAGACGGTTATGGTCTCTTAACTCCAATTTTAGGACATTAGGGACAAATTAAGGACAAATGGACATTAAGGATATAAGAAACTTTGTGAATTTCGTTTGCGCCGCTCTTTTACTATTTACTATTCACCGTCTTAAGATTTCGTTTGGAAACAACCGGTCAATGCCGGAATGTAACTCGGACGGATTGACTTTAACGCCAAGCCGACCATGATAAAAATGGCAAAGAGCAATCGCCAACGCATCCGCAACATCCGGCGGTTCAGGATAAGTTGTCAAACCGAGTTCTAATTTGATTGCCCGTTGAATTTGATCCTTTGTTGCCCGACCGCTTCCGGTGAGCATTTTTTTAACTTTGGTTGCACCGTAAGAAATAACTTCAAGACCAAATTGATTGGCAGCCAGACAAATACAACCTCGCGCATGCCCCATGAGAATTGCCGTAGTTGGACGGTCATAATGGGTGTAAAGTTGTTCCATCGCGACAATATCCGGCTTAAATGTTTCAAGAACTTCCCGAATACCATCATAAATCTCTCCAACTTTTGCAGTAAGTTGTTTTGACCGGCTGCGAACCACTCCGGCTTCAAGAAGACGAACCTTGCCGCTTGAAACGTCAATCACCCCATAACCGGTGGTGTTCAAACCGGGATCAATACCAAGAATTATTTTCATGCGTAAAAAAATACAACAGATTATGAATTTTTTGCAACAGTTTCGGCGTAGGCGGCGTAGAGCAAGGCGGTACTGACTGCGCCGGCATCAAGATGTCCGCGACTTCGTTCACCAAGATTTTTTGCTCTGCCGTGTTTGGCAATTAATTCTTTTGTGGAATCCGCGCCATTCTGTGCGGCAACTGCGGCAACCCGAAAAATCTCCACAAGGGAGGCGTTGGTTCCTTTGAGCCGACTCATTGCTTCAATCGCCGGAATAAGCGCATCCATCAATGTTTTATCACCAACTTGAGCTTTGGTCATTGTTTGAACATTGGCGAGACCGTTTTCAAACGCTGTAATTGTTTCATCAACACTTAGTTCTTCGGAAGCGATTCCGCCGGTCATACCGGTGAAAAATAAACCGAACAGCGTACTGGTGGAACCGCTGGCTCCTGACATGATATCAAAGCCGATTGTTTCAAGTGTTGCCGAAAAACTTCCATCTTTTCCGGAACTCACCGCAGCGGCTTTTATCGCTGCCAGAATTGCAGTTCCGTGATCGCCGTCTCCGGTTGCGGCATCCAACCGGTTCAGCATGGTCAGATTCGTTTCAATCGACGCCAACGCCGCTTCCAACATTCGGCAAAGTAATAATTTTGTAAATTTCATCGTTAATTCCTATTTGTAATAAAAAATGATCCCGATTGGAACTTTCCTGATTATTTCAGAATTTGGGGCGCATCAGTTTGCGACCAATATGTTGTCCCTAGCGGGACAGAAATACCAATACTCATCGTAATCAAATGATCCCCAAAAATAGGAAATAATCAGGAACTTTCCAATCAGAATTTATAAACGACACAGAGATACTATTCACTCTTTACAATTCGGTTTTGTAGAGACGCAATACATTGCGTCTTTACGTCGGATTTCAAAACGGCGTATGGTATAATAGATAAATTTTCATTTTTTGTCAAGCGGATCGGCGGCATGAATAATTGTCTATTTATCTTCTGTTTTTGTACAAAAAGCCGGTAAAACAAAACCGGCAATAACGTTATTTTAGCGTACTCATATCAATGACGTAACGAAACGGGACTTCTCCGGCAACTACTTTTTTGTACGCTTTATCTATTTCGGCGGCTTCGGCTTTGATCAATTCCACTTCGGGATAAATATTATTTGCTACAGAATAGTCCAGCATTTCCTGCGTTTCCTGAATACCGCCGATTAATGATCCGTAAATTTTGCGATTGGCGTTGCCTAGCGGTAATTTTGAAATATTAATATTGGTGTTGGCAGGCAAACCGACAATCGCCATCTCACCGCCCATTTTCAACATCCGTACATAAACCATCGGATCATAATCAACCGGAACCGTTGTAATAATAAAATCCATCGTGTTGTTCAAACCTTCAAGTTCCTGCGGATTACGGACATTCACATAACGTTTCGCACCCATTCGTTTTGCGGATTCACGTTTTTCGTCATTGACATCAAATACTGTTACGTCTGTTTTCAAGTCAACTAAATATTGTACCGCCATGTGTCCCACTCCGCCGAATCCGGCAACGCCAACCTTATCACCGGGTTTAACCTTGCTGAATTTAATAGGCGACCACGTGGTGATTCCGGCACACAATAACGGAGCAACCTTTTTAATATCCGCATTTTTCGGAATTTTAATCGCAAAATTTTCCGAAACAACAATATTGTTTGAATAACCTCCCATTGTTATTTCATTTTCGTGGTAATGATCTTTTGAGTTGTAGGTAAAAACGGTTCTTTTTTCACAAAACTGTTCTTTGCCCGCCGAACAGGAATTGCATTGCCTGCAAGCGTTCACCATACACCCCACGCCGGCGTAATCGCCAATCTTGAATTTGGTTACATTTTTTCCGGCGTTCATCACTCGACCCGCAATTTCATGTCCGGGAACCATCGGATAACGCGACTTGATACCAAAATTCTGTTGCTCATTCCACACGGCGTGCAAATCGCTGTGACAAATTCCTGCGTACAGAATTTCAATCAGAATGTCGTTATCGCCGACAGCATGACGTGTAAACTCATACGGATGAAAATGATCATCCTGAGAATGAACCGCAAAACCTTTTGCCGGTACACGATTGTTTGGGGCATGATCGCTTGGAGCATGATTATGTTGCGCAACAGCAATTCCAACCGTTGTGATCATCGCAACAATAAAATAAAATGTTTTTAGAGTTGACAAAAATGTTGATTGGGGCATTTTCAAATTCTCCTTTTCTTTAAAGGTTTGGTTGTGTTCCTGAATTTTCCGTCCCGCTAGGGACAACATCTTGGTAGAAAATGGTATAACAAAATTATCCGCATCCCGTAGGGACGCAATGTTGGTAAGATTTATTGTAATTATTCAGTAGATTGGTCATTTGATGGTAGGCCAAGGAGATTTCAAATAAAACAACCGATTCTATCCGTTGACGGTGTAGGTCATATTGTTCGTGTTACCAACCTTATTTTCAACCTGATTTTTTAACAAAAACAACCTTAGTAGCATAAGAATAATAAAAAACTAACCTTATTACCTTATTGTTCCTCTTTATTTAATAAAGTAATAAGGTTGGATTTATTGATGATTTTTGCTACTAAGGTTATTTAGTTTAAAAAATCAGGTTGGAAATAAGGTTGGGTTAAAACGCCGATTGCAAACTCCTCTGAAATATTACAACAGGTATCCTCTGTTAAAATTTTACAAAATTATATTAAAAAATTGTGTTCGTACAACAAACACTCCTCTTTAAAATTCGGTTTTAATCTATTTTAACTCATCAGTGGCGGCAGCGTCCTCGCTGCCGAAAAAATTAAAATTAAAATAAACCGTTACGATCGTTCAATTAAAACGGTTGCAATACTTTGTTTTTCTTTGAGTGGGCGAACCTGAATTTGGACGGCAATTCGTTCACGGATTGCCGGAACATGCGAAATGATACCAATTTGTTTCCCTTCCTGCCGAAGTCCTTCGAGAACATTCAACGCCGTATCCAGAGTTTGTTCATCCAGTGTACCAAAACCTTCATCAAGGAACAGTGAATCGACACGAACCTGATGACTCGACATTGAGGAAAGACCCAGCGCAAGAGCAAGACTCACTAAAAAACTTTCTCCGCCGGAAAGATTTTTTGTTGATCGCACCGCTCCAGCCTGATAGGTATCAATAACTACTAATTCCAACGGCGGTCTGTCCGGTAAATCATAATACAGCAGACAATATCGGTCGGTCATTTTTTCAAGTTGCCGGTTGGCGTGATCAAGCAAAATACGGAATGTCAAGCCCTGAGCAAAAGTTCGGTATTTTTTGCCGTCGGCAGAACCAATCAAATCGTCAAGCACACTCCAAAGATTACAAATATTCTGTTGCGTTTCCAGTTCATTTTTCTTGTCCCGAAGTTTTACCGTATCATTTTCATATTGAGTCAATTGACTGTCGAGAGCACCGATTTCCTGTTGCAACAATGCGGTTTTTTCACCAAGTTCCTTGTATTCAACCGATATTTGTTCCGCATCCGGTTGACCGTCATTTTGTTGTTCGGTAATTTCATGAGCCAATGCAGTTTTATTTTCGTTGCGGCGCGTCTCCAACCGGATTCGTTCCGCTTCCAACCGTTTCTTTTCTGTGTCAAGAATTTGCCGGACTTCCGGTGTGAGTCTTGACGCTTTGAACTCGTCTTCCGAATCGAAGCCGGTTTGCTGAAGAAACCGATTCAATTCCGTACTCAAATCGGCAATGGTCTGATTGGTTTCGGCAATATTTTTTTCATTAATCGCGTAACGTTGTTGGAGAAGCGAATATTCGTTTTCCGCTTTTTGCCGGTTTTTAATGATATTTTCCAATGTTTGCTGTGCCAGCCGGACAGATTCAGCGTTCTGACGTTCCGCCTCGTCAGGATTTTTATTACCGAAAATTGCCGTCCGTTGTTCGATTTGTTCCAAACGTTGTTTTGACTGTGTTTCAAATTCTTCGGTTCGCTGCTGATATTGTGCGTCCAGCAATCGGAGAATATTTTTTTCATTGTTCCGTTTATCCTGAATATTCGTACTTTCCTGAAACAATTGACGAAGCGATTCTGTTTCCGAACGGAATTTTTCCGCTTCGGTAATATTGTTCGAAATTTCCCGAATGCGTTGCTCCGCATTGGTTATTTCTTCATTGATTGTTTCCAATGCAGGCATGTCGCCGCATTCAAGACATTTCAATAATTCGCCGATCTGCGATTGTTCCTGTTTCGATTTTTCGGTATTCTCGTTAATTTGTGAACGCAGTTGAATGAGTTCGCGTGATGCCGTTCCCTGTTCGATTTCAATTTTATTCAATGTTTGAATAAGTTCATCAAGAGACCGTTTGGCGTTGTCAAGTTTTGTTCCGGTTTCTTCCGGCTTCGGAATATTTCCGCACGCAAAAGGGTGTTCCATTGCGCCGCAAAGCGGACACGGTTGACCGTCGTGAAGCTGGTTACGCTGTTCTTCCAAAGCGGAAATTCGGCTTAACGACATCCATTCGGTTTCAAGTCCGGCAACATCCAATTTTGCCTGTTCAATTTTTTGAACTCCAATTTGCCGATTGGTTTCCGCATCTTGAATTGTTGTTTCCAACGTTTTAATCCGTTCCAGTAAATTCAATTTTTCCGTTTCAATTTTTTCAAGATGAATTACGGCGGTGCGGAGATGTTGCCGATTTTGAATTTGTTGCAAAATTTCAGTTTGTTGTTTCGCCAGATCGGATAAATTTTGTCCGGTTAAAAGTTTTTCTGCGTTTTTTTCCCGTTCATCAAGCGTTTGGGCAAGAGATTCAATGGTCTTATTTTGTAACAAATTAGAAAGTTGCTTTTCATATTTATTTATATTTTTCCGATGAAGATTGCGTTCTGTTTCCGATTGATTAATTTGCTTTTGAACGGTTTTAAGCGTTTCATCAAATCCGCTGATTTTCGTATCTAGTTCACGAACACGCCGAAGCGTTTCCGAATCGGTCTCGCGTTTTCGTTGCGCAACATTTAATTCTTCCAGCGCATGGCGTTCTTTTTCACGGATCAACATTAACGTTTCATTTGCCGACGGAAGAGTTTTCACGACGGTATCCCGATTCGATTTTTCCGTTTCAAGATTCATTCGGTGTGTTTCCAGAATATGGAACATCGGTTCAATTTCCAGTGCATTCATTGCCATTTCAAGTTGTTTTGCTTTCGGCTGAAAATTGGTTTCGGATTGACAAAACGTTTGCCATGCTTCTTCAATCTTTCGGGTTTCCTCTTCCAGTTGGGCGATTCGTTCAAAACGTTGCAAAATTTGAGTCAGTTTATGGAAACGTTTTTGTCCGGTCTCAACCGCCGACGCAAGTTGATTCCGCAACACACGCTTTTCCTCAATTCCATCGAAATCCGGAACCGTAATTCCCCGCAATTCCGTTTCGATTAATTGAAGTTTATTTTGTTCTTCTTTATTCCGTTCATGAACTTTTTTCGATATATCGCCATAAATTTCTGTTCCGGTAATTTGTTCCAGAATTTCCGACCGATCTTTGGCGTCGCTTTGCAAAAACTTATCGAAATCGCCTTGAGCAAGGAGCATTGACCGTGTGAAACGATCAAAATTCATACCGGTTTTTTCCTCGACAATTTGTGTAACTTTCGACAATTTTGTTTCAAGCGGTTTCCATGTTGTGATTGTTTCAAGCGGTTTCCATGTTGTGATATTGTCGTTGGGTTCAGCGATTTCGTGTTTCGGTTTTTGAAAATTTCCGTCCGGTTTTTTATTAGCACGCTGCTGATACCACGAACAAAGAAATGTTCCATTTTTATTCGTTTCAAAAATTACTTCTGCGGAGCAAAATCCGGTTCCTCGCGACATGATTTCATTTTCACTCTGGCTGATTGATTTCAAACGTGGAGTTCTGCCGTAAAGGGCGAGGCAAATTGCGTCCAGAATGGTGGTTTTGCCGGAACCGGTTGGTCCGACAATCGCAAAAATTCCGCTTGACGTAAATATCGGGTCAGTAAAATCAATTTTCGTTTTTCCAACAAGCGAATTAAGATTTTCCAACTCAACCGAAAGAATTTTCATGTTATAAAAAAATACAAAAATTTATTGGAAATTTAATGTTCAATTCATTATTTGTCCGCATTGTCCTATGGGTTCCTATCGTCTCTATACTATAAACGGTAACCAAAGGGGCTTTTCTAGGAACGCGGGCATCTCGCCCGCAACAATAAAATAACGTTCCGTCGTTCTATGCAGTCGGGACGACTGCGTTCCTAAAACGTAACTGTCTATTTTAATTTTCGTACATTTGTTTACGAATGGAAATGACCTGGTAGGCAACCTTTCGCCGAAAGGTTGCGCCGGTTGGTTTATTATTTGAGTTGTACGCTGTTGGTTTTTAATTTTTATCCGTCAACAGGGGCAAGTCGGCGAGTACGCCGACCGACCTTTGCGGCGAAAGGCTTTCACCTATGGTCGGCTACCTTGTAATTATGGGGCTGTTGATAAGCAAGAACCGCTACGGAATAATTACAAATTGAAACAAAAAATATTTTCGTGTAATTTCGTGTGTTTCGTGTTAAAAAGGTTAAAACAAAAGAGACAGTTACCAATAAAGAAGATAATTTGTAACCATTTAGAATAGAGGTAATATATCAGTGGAATTTCTGTAAATTTGTTTACTTATGATCAATTACAAGGTAGGCGACCTTTTGCTAAAAGGTCGCGCCGGTTGAGTCGTCATTGATACCAACAGGTAATGCCC
>JAIROD010000409.1 GCA_031257725.1 Planctomycetaceae bacterium
GGGTTAAGTCGAACAACGCGGGGCAAGCCCACGCCGTTAACGTTCGGTAAATTCTGAATGATGAGCGATTCCCAGTTAATAGTTAACGACGTGGTTTACCCCGTGTGTTTGGGTTAAGTCGAACAACGCGGGGCAAGCCCACGCCGTGAACGTTCGGTAAAGTCTGAATGATGAGAGATTCCTAGTTAATAGTTAACGACGGGGTTTACCCCGTGTTTTGGGGTTAAGCCTAACAACGCGGGGCAAGCCCACGCCGTTAACTTGCGATAAATTCTGAATGATGAGAGATTCCCAGTTAATAGTTAACGATGGGGTTTACCCCGTGTTTTGGGGTTAAGTCTAACAACGCGGGGCAAGCCCACGCCGTGAACGTTCGATAAATTCCGAATGATGAGAGATTCCCATTGGCAATGATTCGCCGAAAATTCCGAAAGATCAAAAAAATTTCTTTCAAAAAGAAAAAACCTGTTGACAATTTATTCGGTTCCATGTAAACTGTGAAACTCATTCAATTGCGAGACATTTTTTTCTTGCCGTGTTGTTTTTCGGCAATGTTTTGCGGTTGTTTCAATGAAACCTTATAAAATAAGGAGAACAACGATGAAAAATGTAATGATGTGTTTGGTTGGGATTTTGGTGTTTTTCTTTGAAAAATGCCAAATGTTAAAATGGGCAAGACAGGGGGGGGGGGGCAGTATGTAGAAGAAAGTTAAGAACGGAGAGCGGAGAGAGTTTTCACTCCAATCGTTCTAAACTCTTTTCTGTAAACTTCTTACACCTTTTACGTTCTTCACCGTTCGGCTTTACATTGGTCGAACTTCTTGTGGTGATTGCGATTATCGGAATGTTAATCGCTCTTCTATTGCCCGCTGTTCAAGCTGCGAGAGAAGCCGCACGACGAATGCAGTGTAGTAACCATCTGAAACAACATGGTATTGCTGTTCACAATTTTCACGATACCTATCAAGGGTTACCACCGTGCGGGATCGGTTTCTATGGAATCTCATGGTACCCTTTGATTTTTCCGTTTATGGAACAAACATCCCTTTATCAAATAATTACCGGTGCAAATTATAATAATAAAACCGGATTGAATGTTGTTGTCGGTGATTGGAACCGACACATGCAATGGTTTAATGGAGTTGCCGGCTATGCAGGTAAACCACTTACCGAAGAAGAACGGACAGGATTTGGTTCTATCCCAATCGTCAAATGTCCCTCACGACGATCCGGTGTTCAATTGATTAAAGAAGGAGCTACTACTTTTCATACCGGACCAACAGGGGATTATGCTTTTCCAATTGGTTATAGTAACAATACTGCGGGGCAATTGCCTTGGTACCGCTTAATTCCCCCTAATCCACCTGAACGAGATTCAGATCCAAATCTTTATTATGGTCCTTTACGTCAAGGAATCTATCAGATACCGGGCAATCCTACCACATGGACTTGTCGTGATACAATGACTCGTTGGGCAGATGGTTCCAGTAATCAATTTCTTTTTGGCGAAAAACATGTTCCAACAGACCGTTACGGAATATGTTCAGCTCAAACGGAAAATTATGATTGTTCCATCCTCTTTCTCGATCCGGGTAACTGTGATTTTGCAACAGCACGAAGAGGTGTTGAAGTTAATGCAACAAGCGGAGCTTTAGGAGGAGGTAATCCTTTGGTTCTTGATCCCAGATCAATTAATCCTTTTAATTCTACATCTACTATTCCGACATGGCGTTATGCATTCGGCAGTGCACATCCGGGAATTTGCCAATTCGTTTTGGGAGATGGTTCGGTCGTTAGTGTCAACAATACGACACCAGAACCAATATTACGTTATTTAACTCATGTGGGAGATGGTAATACGTTTACACGACCATGGAACTGATTACGGCAACTATTCAGTAGCGTTATAAAAAAACCTCAGTAGCCAATGAATGTTCCTTCACGACCCAATGTATCTATACCGCAAACGGCTAGAAAATACCTTTTTCGTAATCGATCATTGGAGTTTGTAATCGTTGTTTAACCAAACCTTATTTTCAACCTGATTTTCATAACAAAAACAACCTTAGTGGCAGCAAAAAATTATCAACAATCGGACCTTATTACCTTATTTTGATAGAGGACGCATTTTTGTATTATTATTTTTTAGAAAATGATGATTGGTCAATAAGGTAATAGGTTATTTGTTATGTTGCCTTGTTGCTACTAAGGTTTTTTGTTGCAAGAATTAGGTTGAAAATAAGGTTTGGTTAAAACAACGATTGCAAACTTCGTTGATAGATGCCAAGAGGTGTTGTTCGATTGTATCTATTCCGTCACCTCCAAAAAAGTGAGATTGGGCAAAATTTACTCAAAACTAGAAAAAGAGTATCTATACTGTCAACGGGTAGAAATCGGTTGTTTTATTTGCAATCTCCCCTAAGGTGGAGTATCAAAAGGTAGGCAACCTTTCGCCGAAAGGTTGCGTCGGCGATAGCCGACTTGTCCCTGTTTCCCGCCGGCAATCAGTTTCCAAACCAGTCGGAAACACAAATTACACAATCGAATCTGATTCACTGTTGCCTATCGGCAACGCAACCGTAGGTGAAAACCTTTCGGCGAAAGGTTGCCTACCTCTTGAATCAAACAAAAACAACCAATATCATGCCGTTTGCGGTATATTCAGTAGAGTGTATTATCAGCTCATGTTACGCATTGGTTTGATTTAACGCCGTAGGCGTTTTATGTGAATAACCGCCGCCAGTTTCAAGTAAATACCGAACCGGCGGCTATTCCCGTCCCGTTAGGGACGACATCTTGGTAGAAAACAGTATAACAAAATGATCCGCGTCCCGTAGGGACGCAATATTGGTGAAATTTATGCTTAGTTTTTCTACCAATATTTCGTCCCTAATGGGACGAGCGTTTTTAATCGACCTCATTTTCTACCAATATGTTGTCCCTAACGGGACAGAAAAAGGAACATTGACCGCGACGGAATAGTTACAATTGACCTACAAAATGATGATTTTTGATGTTTCCCTCTCGTTAGGCTTGCGCCCTTTCAGGGCTTTTTTTATGTTGGGATTCGTTACGTAGGGCATTGCCCTACGCTATTGCCGGTTGCCCCGTTGGGGCGAAATAATAACGAAAACCCCTAAAAAATACGCAAACCTTATTACAAGCCAATGGATAGTTACCCGTGAACAATTACAAAAATTCCGCTGATATATTACGGTTAGTTTTTATTATTCCCATGGCTGCTAAGGTTTTTTGTCTAATCGTTTTGTTTAGAAAATAAGGTTGAAAATAAGGTTTGGTGAAACGATGACGATACGTTTTGGAAATTCCACTGAATAATTACAAAATTGAATTATGAGAGAATGCCCTTTTATTACTCATCTGGAAACTTACAATGTCAAACACTCCAATACCTTATACGCCCGATCTAACATTCGAAAAAGTTTGGGCAATGTTTCGGGAAACCGATAAGAAGTTTCAGGAAACGGATCGAAAAATAGAGAAACTCAGCGAGACTCTTGAAAAATATGCAGAGGAACGTCGAGAAGCAACCAAGAATCTCAATGAACAAATTCAAAAAACCAGCACGGAGATGCACAAAGCAATTGGTGAACTAAGTAATCGTTTCGGCGAAGTTGCCGAACATCTGGTTGCTCCCGGTATTGCGGCACGACTCAATGAACTCGGTTATCATTTTGATACCGTTTTCGAACACGGACTTAAAATCAGTGAGAATGGACAGGTTATCACGGAAGTAGATGTTTTGCTTGAAAATGAGAAAACGATTGCAGCGGTGGAAATCAAGGTAAAACCAACTGTTCACGATGTTAAAAGGCATCTGAAACGTATGGAAACGGTACGACAACATTTTGAACGCCTTCGTGATCCTCGTAAAATCTTTATTGGCGGGATTGCCGGAGCGGTTTTTCCCAATGCCGCCAAAGATGCGGCGATTAAAGCCGGTTTTTATGTGTTCACTCAATGCGGTGATACAATAACAATTGATGTTCCCAATGGTTTTAAACCGCGTGAGTTTTAGAAAAAAACCAACTGAAAATTAACAACACGAAACCGCTTATTGGCTATCGGTTATTTCGTACACGGTTTTGATTTGAACGGTTTCGGCGAAATGAATTAAATGAATTAAAAGTCGGTTCTCTTGAAAAGGCGGACTATTTAAGGTAATATGGTTGATGTCTTTTTGACATTTGATTTTGATAACGTTTTCCAGTACATAATAACAATTCACCCTTTTAACCCAGCCGAGAAAATCGGCATTGAATTACGATGACTGAAACAACATCTTCCTCTTGTGACTGTTCACGGCGTGATTTTCTTAAAGGCGGAGTTCTTGCGGCGGCAGTTCCGGCGGTCAGTGCCGGAGCATTTTATTTTGGTTACAACGCCACACACGGACGTCCGATTCGTGTCGGAGTTGTTGGAACCGGCGATGAAGGACAAGTTTTGCTTGGCGCTATTAATCCGGAATATATTGAGGTTAAATCCATTGCCGACATCCGCCCCTATAACCAATACCGTGCATTTTACGGTGATGTGTCGTCGCCGGTCGCGCTCAAAGCCCGAAAAGGTCTCCTTGCTGTTTATAACTGGAAAACAGAACATGAAGCACGGAAACATGTCAACGTTTATACTGATTATCGTGAACTTATTAAGAATGCTAAAACAGACGGTCTTGACGCAATTATTATCGGTTTGCCGTTACACTTGCATGCTCCGGCGGCGGTGTACGCGATGCGTCAGGGATTGCATGTTCTGACCGAAAAACTAATGGGACATAGTGTTGCCAACTGTAAAGAAATGGCTCGCGCCGCCGCTGAAACTCATAAACATTTGGCAACCGGACATCAACGTCATTACAATATTTTGTATCAAGATGCGGTTGATCAAATTCGTCGCGGTTTACTTGGTAATATTCATTACATCCGCGCTCAATGGCACCGGAATAATTCACCCGGCGGTGATAGTTGGCAGATGCCGATGCCCAAAGCAATTAAACCGACTGACCTGCAAGCGGCAAGACTCGAAAATGAACTTCGGGCTTGGAAACGCGAATTGAACAACGCACGCGGTGCCGCTATCGAAGAATGGTCGAAAAAAGTTGCACTGAAAGAGGCTCAAATTGCCGATTACGTGTTGGCAAACGGAGGACCTTATCTGGGGTTGGAACTTAAATCGGCAAAAGATTACGGTTACGAAGACGGAGTGTTTGAAGGAAGCGGTGAAAAATATGAACGTCCTGCCGCTGAGGAATTATTACGTTGGCGGCTTTGGCGGCGTACCGGCGGCGGTTTGATGGTCGAACTCGGTTCACACCAACTCGATGCCGCAAGCATTTTCCTTGCGGCGAACAGGGATTATTATCTTGATCAGACCGGTAGTTCCGCACCGCGCGGCGAAAAGGTTCATCCGCTCAAGGTTCACGTTTCGGCAAACCGTAACATTTTCCAGCTTGACCGTGAAGCAAACGATCATATCACGACCTTAGTTGAATTTCCCGCTCCGGATTATAACGATAAAACGCCGGCGGGACGTAAACGGAAAATTTGTGTTCAATATTCGACTATTAACGGTAACGGTTTTGGC
This sequence comes from Planctomycetaceae bacterium, assembly GCA_031257725.1. Taxonomy (GTDB): domain Bacteria; phylum Planctomycetota; class Planctomycetia; order Pirellulales; family Thermoguttaceae; genus WRKP01. The sequence continues at coordinate 5,605 of JAIROD010000409.1, forward strand.
GGTTACGGTGAAATCGTTTACGGAACGGATGGGACATTGGTTTTGGAAACGGAAAGCGATTCGCAATTGTTCCGCAGCGGTGATTCGGGAAGTAAGGTTTCATCAAAAACAGAAGAAGCGGCTTTGGATACGCAATCAAGCGGTCCTGCCCAGAAAGCGGTTGGCGATACCGCAAAAGCGGAAGTCAGTCGAGGTTATGCGGAAGAGTTGGAACATTGGGCGTGGTGTGTTCGGGTGAACCCAAACAATGCCGATCCGAAATTGCAACCGCGTTGCAATCCCAAAGTTGCGCTGGTTGATTCGGTGATCGCTCTTGTAACCAATATTGCCGCCGACGAAGGAAAAAGTGTTACGTTCGACGAAAAATGGTTTGACCCCTTCGACGACGCCACACCGGAAACAGATATTCTCAAAGACCCAAGCGGTAAACCCGATTTGAATAAACAAATCTATTCCATTTAATTAATTATTTATGTCAATAATTCAGAGGTAAGCGGTGATTCAAAAAGTAACCGGTTGAGTAGGCAATGGAGAGGTCGGCGAATAACCGTCTATTTCAATTTTTAATTCCGTAATCAAAAATGATACATTTTTTTGTAATCATTTTTCGTGTAAATTTATGTTCCTTCGTCCTGAAAGGGCAATACAGTTTATCGCTTTATAATTGTCAGAACCATTGATTACATCAATTAGATGATTAAGTATGATTTTTTATTTTGCTACGAAAACGAAAAATCATTGTCAATCATTTAATCAATGGTTCAGACCAATAATCATCGCTTAAATAAATAAAATGGTCAGGTGATTTTTTTGTGCTGCCCTTTCAGAGCGAAATAGTACAAATTTTATGCCGATAGTAATAATTTTTGTCTCGTTTAATTGCAAAATAAAAATAGACAGTTACGTTTTTATGTATTTAAGGATATTTTATGGATATAAATTGTCTGGTGTTTAATGAATTTGAAACACTTGATCTTTTTGGTGCTGTTGAAGTATTGGGACAAGTTGAGGAATGTTGCATAAAATACTTTTCAATAAACGGCGGAAAAATAATCAATAAAGATAATGTTCAAATAATGACGGAAAATATCAATAGAATAGAAAAATATGAAGTTCTCTTCATACCCGGCGGAAAAGGAACAAGAATATTAGTTAATGACAACAAATTTGTACAAAAATTAAAAATTGTTGCGGAAAAGTCGTTATGGTGTTTAACAGTCTGTACCGGGTCGGCTTTATTGGCAAAAACCGGATTGCTCGATCATTGTGAAGCAACCTCAAATAAAATGGCGTTTGAATGGGTAAAAACCAATGGGAAAAATGTAAAATGGAAATATGATGCCCGTTGGGCGGCGGATAAAAAATATTATACCTCATCGGGAATTTCAGCAGGAATTGATATGAGTCTCGGATTTGTTTGTGATCGCTTTGGAGAAGAAAAGGCAAAAGAAATCGCAAAAAAAATGGAATATGAATGGAAAAATAACCCCAACTTGGTTCTTCTCTCAATAGACGAATACAACAGCCTGTTGGAAACCAATTATTTATTGTCCAATAAAGCCAATGCTGAACACTTACAAAAATCTATTGAACAACATAAGTCTGGGAAAATAAAGAAAAAAAATTGTACGAAAATAGATAAATTATTTATCGAACGAGCTTGGAATGATTATCTCTATTGGATTGAAACAGATAAAAAAACAGATGAAACGGAAAAATAACTGCCAAACCAAAGAAGAAAAAATGGTGGTTCTTTTAATATTATTAACAACGGTCATTTTTGTTTTTTTAATATTTTAAACGTTCAATATTTACGATGTCATCTCAATGGTTTACAAAAAGAACAAATGAAGCCCAACGCGGTCCGTTTTCTGACCGTGAATTGAAACAATTTGCCCATACCGGCGAACTTTTAGCAACAGATTTAGTTTGGCGCGAAGGAATACCGCAAGCGGTTCCTGCTTCGAAAATTAAAGGTTTGTTTCCAGAATCACAATCTGTAACACCTCCGCCTGTTCCGCCTCAACTGACTTCGTCTTCGGTTTCTCCGCCGCCGTTGGTTGATCCGAACAATCTGGATGCATTGATTGCCGGTCTTGTACCAACGCAACAAGTGCCAACACAACACAGTGTAACAGGTTATGTTCCTAATAGTGCAGCGTCAAGAACAGTATCAAGAGAAAATGAAAAACGAAACCAAAAAGAAAAAGAGGACGATGATATTTTTAGTTGGTATCGGCCCGGTGACCCGCGAACTCCAATTCTTGTCAATTCGATAACTTTTTGGCAGGCAATTCATGCAATCGGAAGTAAAAACAATGCTTTTTATTTTTTGTTACCGATTATTGTTGCAATACCGTTTGGTTTTCTACTCGGAATAATTAACACACTAATTCCTTTTTTCATTATCAATTGGCTTATTTCAATTATCGTTTGTTTAGGTTTTGGTGAAGCGATTTTTCAATGTTTTCGTTTGGCGGGCATTAAGATCAAATTATTTTCAATAGGATATGGATTTTTAATTGGATTATTAACGTGTTATTTTTTTCTTGCCGGAGGTTTATTTTGTGCATACAATCTCCATAAAGAAAAAGAGGAACCGCCGCTTAGTTTGGTGCGTACGATTATGCCGAGTAGTATTGTGTGGTATGTTAAAACCCAAGCGGACACAATGTCCATTGGGAAACCCGGTCAAATTTTACTTGGTAAATCGCCGCCACCTAACCGTTTTCGTAATTACCTATTTATTTTTGTTGACTTATTTATTATTGTGTTGGTGATAAGTGCCGGAGCAGGAGGCGGACGACAAAATGTTCCAAACGGAACCGCTGGAAATTCCGGCGAATCAACCGACGACTCAACAAAATCCGACGACGATAAAATTGCTAAAATGTACGGTATTAATTGATTTTGATTTTTAATATTTCACTACCTAATTATATACTCATGATGAATATATCATTGACAACGAAGGAAAAGGGGGAGGAACAAACTTTTGTGTTACTCCGTATTGATTCGGAAAACGAATTGCCTTTGTTTCGCCTTGCGCCGGCAGATAACATCGAAACAGAATACTTACGGCTGAAAATTGAGAATAATCGTTTTAAAATCGATAAGAGCAGTGGAAAAATTGATGAACCGCAAATTTCTATACAAAGTAAACTTGATTCTCTATATCTTGATTGGATTCAAAGTGAACAGTCGGGAATAGAGGAGAATGAAGTCAATGTTTTCGAGGAAAAACCTTTTAATGCAGAATTGATTCGAGTTGATACAAAATCACTTTCGTTACGGCAAGTTTACGATATGATTAACGATGGCGACATTAATTTATCTCCGGATTTCCAACGGCATTTTGTTTGGGATTTAAAACGGCAATCGCTTTTAATTGAATCGGTTCTCCTTCGGATTCCGTTACCCATTTTTTATTTCGCGCAGGATAAAGAAGGTAAAATTTCGGTGATTGATGGTTTACAACGTTTGACGGCTATCAGGAATTTTATGAATAATACGTTGCGGATACGGCACTTAGAATATTTAACAAATTGTGAGGGGAAATGTTATAACGAACTAGAACAGCGATATATTCGTTGGCTCAACATGACTCAGATTACCGCTAACATTATTGACCCTTCAGCACCCGCCAGTGTTAAGTATGATATTTTCCGACGAATCAATACGGGGGGAAAACCTCTTACGTTACAGGAAATACGAAATTGTCTTGCCGCTCCTAAAGTACGTGAGGTATTAAACAAGATGATTAACCAACCAAGTTTCAAAGAAACAATGGATGGTAGTATTACAGATTCACGAATGGAGGCACAGGAGCTTGCTTTACGATTTATCTTGTTTCATCAATTTTACGAAAAAGATAAAACCCTGTCCGAATACAATGGTAAAATAGAAACCGCTCTTGATGGTTTGACCAGCGAGTTAAGCAAAAATAGTGTTCAACAAGATGAATTAGAACATTATATTCAACTTTTCGATCAAACATTGCGAAATGCGCAACATTTGTTTGGAGTTTACGCATTCAGGAAATGTAAACTTGATCATTTAAAACCTAATTCCAAAAAACAATTAATTAACAAAGCATTATTTGTGTGTTGGACTGTTTTACTGAGTCATTATGAAACGAAAAAAATTTTCCGCTTCGATTCAGGAAAACTTATTTATCCATTGGCAGAGAGGATTACGACAGATACACAATTGCTGGATTATCTGACAAACGGAACAAACTCGAAAGCCAATGTCTTGTACACATTTAAGGTGGCACAAGAAATAATTAACGAATATTTGGAAAGACTCACATGAAATTTACCATTAAAAATTTTAAATGTTTTGTTGATACACAAATTCCGTTGAACCGATTGACAGTTTTAACCGGAGTCAATGGAGCCGGAAAGAGTTCGTTTATTCAATCAATTCTACTTTTTCGTCAATTGGCCGATTTTGCAAAAGACACTCCGAAAGGATATGTTCCCGATAATTCTATTCATTTAAATGGACAATATTTGTTATCCTTAGGCGATAGTTCGTGTATTTTGTCGAACAATGCGAGTGATAACAATATTTCCTTTGCTTTTTTGGACAATAAAACGAATAAGATTTTATGTTATGCTCAATTTGTTGCCGATAATTTAATTCCAACATTGGCTTTGCCGGTCATTTCTGAAAAAAGTATGGTTAACAATCAGGAGTGTCCGATTTGCCATAAAGCGTTCTATTATCTTAATGCGGAACGTTTAGGCCCACGAATCAGGCAAGAATTAAAATATTTTTCATATCCTCATGCCGGTTGGCAAGGAGAATATACAGCGCAACTCGTCAATTTAGATAACGGGTTTCATAAAATTGAAGAATCTCGTAAATTTCCCAATTCACAAAATCCTACTCAATTAGCATTTCAAATTAATGATTGGTTGGACTTTCTCATACCAGGCACCAGAATTTTTGCAACACATGATTCCAATACATTAGCATCGCAAATTCGGGTTGAAAATTCATTGACGTTACAACATCCGGCATTGGCAACAAACATGGGATTTGGTATTAGTTACGTGTTACCGATTCTTGCAACAGGATTGATTGCTGAAGCGGGATCAATGTTTCTTGTTGAGAATCCCGAAGCTCATCTTCATCCATCGGCGCAAGCACGGATCGGAATGTTTCTGGCAATGGTCGCTCAAACTGGTGTTCATGTTGTTGTTGAAACACATAGTGATCATGTTATCAATGGAATTCAATTAGCTATTGTAAAACAGACGATTCAACACGAATTAGTTACCGTTAATTTTTTTGAACAGATAAAACAATCCGAGCAACCGAAAATTACAACAATTCCTTTTTCTGAAAAAGGGGAACTGGAATGTTGGCCTTCCGGTTTTTTTGATCAATCTCAACGTGATCTGGCAGAACTTTTTAATGCGAGGAGGTCATTATGATTAATTGTTTTTTACATAATGAATCGTTAAATGTGGACACTTCGGATTTATTCATTGGTGGAATTTTTCGTTTAAATACCATTGTTCTTAATGCTAATGATTCCATTTATCATGCCCTGTGGAAAAACAATGATATTTATAATTTTCAAACATCATCTGGTTTATCAATTCACAATCTTTATAATGAGAAAGAGTTGACTCAATATGTCGGCGTTTTTTATAAAATCATTGAAATGTTGGGGACAAGAAATGAAAATCCTTGTAATGAAACAGAATTAGATGAACTATTTCCTAATGATCACAACGGATTTCTCGGATTCGACTTTTCAAGAACTAATGTTTCACAACCACGAAGGATTTCTACGGAAGACGAATATAATGAATTTACGCGGGTTGCTTTGATTGATCACAAGGTGTCCGATATTGACGAGCAACAGAAATTATTACAAATTTTGTATCCAAAATATCATTTCGAAAATCAAGCGATTAAAGATATATTTTACTGGAACACGCATAATGATCGTAACTTGTACTCAAGACTCCATGAAATTTTGATGGATATTCTTGAATGTCCGTTTGTTACCGGAGGACGTTTTAAGACAGAAGTACTGACAGGACAAAGCGGTACTGCTTCCAAACGGTTGACACAATCGGATCGTGTAACTTATTGGTTGCAAGATAATAAGATAATTGTTCTGCGATGTAAAGGACATTATGAAAATTAAAATTCAACTATATCGTAACTGTTTTATAGTTTTTTTAAAACAATTTAACCCCTTTTAACAATAACAAAACCTATGCACTTAACACCAGACCAACGTAACATCGGTAAGGAAAATTTTTATGCAGCCATTGGAAGTAATTTACTTCGACGTGATCTGCTCAAGGAAGTCAACGCGAAAGAATTATCGTCCGGTAAAGGACTTGGCGGTAAATTTTTTGATTACGGAATCGTTAAAGAACCGGTTCGAGTTGCTGTTCTTGGAACCGGCGATGAAGGAAGTGTTCTTATCGGAGCCGTCAATCCAGAGTATGTACGTGTTGTCGCCATTGCCGATATTCGTCCCTTTAATCAATATCGTGCCTTTCACGGTGATGTGTCCAGTCCAACCGCTTTGTCTGTTCGTGCCGGTCTGATCGCTAAGTACAACTGGAAAGATGAAGCCGAAGCCAGAAATCATGTACGAGTTTACGGCGATTACAAAGAACTTCTCGAAAAAGAAAAAGAGAACAAAGACCCGGAAACTTCTATTGAAGCGGTTATTATCGGGCTTCCTCTTTTTCTGCACGCACCGGCAGCCATTGCCGCAATGAAACAAGGTTATCATGTTTTAACCGAAAAATTGATGGCTCATACGGTTGCCAATTGTAAAGAGATGGCGCAGGCGGCTGAACTGTACAAAAAACATTGCGCCACCGGTCATCAACGTCATTACAATGTGTTGTACGATCATGTTGTTAAATTGTTACAAAGCGGAGTGATGGGCGATTTGCATTATATCCGGGCGCAATGGCATCGTAACAATCGACCCGGTTCGGACAGTTGGAAACAACCAATGCCAAAAGGAATCAAACCGGACGACGGAACCTTGACCGGACGAATCGAACGAAGTCTCGCCAATATGGAAAAAACATTGAACAATCCGGCAACAAAATTGAGTGAAGCTGACCGAAAACTCCTCGAACGGCAAATCGCTCAAACAAAAGCTCAACTCGCCGATGAAATTCTGGTCAAAGGCGGTGAACTAAACGGATTTACGTTCAAGTCGGCAGAACAATACGGTTACAAAAATGAACAGTTTCAAATTGAAGGTTCGCCCAAACCATATGACCGACCGGCTACGGAAGAACTTATTCGTTGGCGGCTTTTTGACCGAACCAGTGCCGGCTTAATGGCGGAACTCGGTTCACACCAACTTGATGCGGCAAGTATTTTTATTGCGGCAATGCATGGCGGAAAGAAACAATATCCGCTTGCCGTCAGCGCCACCTCAACCCGAACAATTTTTCCGCCCGATTTGGAAAGTCCAATTGATCGGGATGTGGACGACCATGTTCATTGCGTCTATGATTACGCCGGACCAGGTTACGATAAAAATGACGAACTCGGTAAACAACGAAAAATTACGGTTGCGTATTCTTCAATCAATGGTAACGGTTTCGGCGGTTATGGCGAAACGGTCTTTGGAACCAAAGGAACTCTCGTTATCGAAACTGAAAAAGAAGCAATGTTTTACCAACGCGCCGAAGTAAATAAAAAAACAAAAATTGCCGCCAAAGGCGAAGGGAAAAAACAAGAACTAATTATCGAAACACCCGATGACGGCGACCCGCTTTCCGCCGCCATCGGGTTACAGGCAACATTCGGCGATGTGAGCAGAGGTTATTGTGAGGAGATTGAACACTGGGCGTTTTGTATCCGCGAAAATCCCGACGCCGATCACTCCAAACCAATGCCGCGCTGTTATCCCGAAATCGCAATGGCGGATGCCGTGATCGCGCTGACAACCAATATTGCCGCAAAACGCGGTGAAACCGTTGAATTTGATACGGCGTGGTTTGACGTTAAAAGCGATGCCACGCCGGAATCCGCATTTGCCGAAACTGAGGAACTGAAAAAACATTACACCCCAAACCTCGAACGCTATACGTGATTTAACGTACAAATTCACTCCAATCCTCACCTTCTAAGAACCTCTGAAAAATTCACAGAATTATTTGTCCTTAATGTCCCTATTGTCCCTAAAATTAAGGAAAAGTGACAATAAGGACAAAAGGGACGAATGTTTTTAAATCATAAATCAAATTTGTGTTTAGGAAATGGGAATATTTATGTCGAATAACAGAAAATTGCCAATCGGCATTCAAGATTTTGAAAAACTCCG